>JAVBUZ010000210.1:0-5086 GCA_031554725.1 Lachnospiraceae bacterium
AAGGAATGAAAGTATGTTTAGAGTAATGTTGCAAAAACTATGGCATAAAAAATTCATGGTACTTTGTCTTTTATCTGGAAGTCTCCTGCTTATCGCGACCATGGTTAGCTTTCCGATGTATAAGGAAGCGGCCTTTAATCGGATGCTCCAGGATGAGTTCAGAAATGAGTTAGCGGAAACGGGAACTTGGCCAGCCATGAATAAAATGGTTATCATTTCAAAAAAGGATGGTGGCGGCAGCGCAATTAGTAGGATGGAAACGCTTCTAGCAGAGATATACAATAAGATGAGCGTCACGAAGAAGGAAACCATATTTTACTATTTATTAGCAAAATCAGACGCAAAGTCACTTATGAATAGAGAAGATATGCAAACGATATCTTTTAGATTAGGTTGTCTTTCTAACCTGCCAGAGCATGCAAAGCTACTGACGGGTGAGATGTTTTCTGAGGGTGGTTTTTCAGAAGATGGCTGTGTAGAGGTAGTAATTAGCCAGGCTTGTATGGTTAAAACCAACCTACTGGTTGGAGAAATTATCGAGTGTGACTATTTAAAGGATAGTAAGGGCAAGGCCTTACGTTTAAAAATTACCGGGGTGTTTGATAAAGAGGATTCACAGGATTTCTATTGGCAGGTATCCCCAGATGAGATGGATATAGCCCTGCTGATGGATGAAGAGCTATTTCGGCAATATTTTACAGGAGATAAGGCTGGAAAGTACACTCTAACCTGTAGCTATTTTTCTCTTTTTGAATATGAGAATTTGAAAGTACAGCAGGTAAGTACCATAAAGGAATATACCGCATGGCTCACAAAGGAAAGTCCTTTTAGAAGTACGATGAATGTACCTACTTACGATGATATCCTTACAAGTTTTACGGAGAAACAAGAGCGTATTAAAGCAACGCTTTTTATCCTTCAGATTCCTATTTTGATTTTACTATGTACCTTTTTATTTATGTTATCAAGTCAGATGTATGAAATGGAAAGAAATGAAATATCGGTAATGAAGAGTAGGGGAAGCTCAGGGGGTCAGATTTTTAGACTTTACTTATCACAAAGCATTCTGCTTACGCTACTTGGCCTAGTGGCAGGGATGCCCTTAGGTGGTTTGTTTTGCCGCATGCTGGGGGCGACTGAAAACTTCTTAGAATTTAATAGTCGTAGACAGATGGAGGTTTCATACACGAAGGAAGTGCTTATATATATGCTACTAGCTTGTCTTATCTCTATTCTAGTAATGACACTTCCTACCATTAAACATAGCAGGCTAACTATCGTAAAGTTAAAACAGCAGAAGGCTGCTAAAAAAAGAGCTTGGTGGGAGAAGAGCTTTTTGGACATCATATGTCTTTGCCTTTCTATCTACGGCTTGTATACCTATCGGAGCAACCAAGCATCCCTTATACAGGCAGTGCTTATGGGGAAAGCACTTGACCCACTTTTATACTTAAGCTCCTCCCTTTTTGTGGTGGGTATGGGACTTTTGAGTCTGAGGCTACAACCGATACTAATTAATTTGATATATAAAATGGGTAGCAGATTCTGGGGACCAGCAAGCTATGCTTCTTTCCTAGAAAATGCAAAAAATGGAAAAGAACAGCAGTTTATTATGCT
This sequence comes from Lachnospiraceae bacterium, assembly GCA_031554725.1. Lineage (GTDB taxonomy): Bacteria > Bacillota > Clostridia > Lachnospirales > Lachnospiraceae > JAVBUZ01. The sequence goes on from JAVBUZ010000210.1 coordinate 1,618, forward strand.
CTTTATGATATTAACCATTTCTCTTGGTAGCTTTCATTCCACAGTAGCTAGAACTATTTTGTGGAATGCAAAGGCAAACATAGAATATCTAGATGGAGCAGATGTAATACTGAAAGAGGTATGGGAAGATAATAGTGCCTTTGCATCAATGGATACGACTGTAGAATTTCAGTATATAGAGCCTGACTATAATAAGTACAAAGCAGCTCCAGGAGTGGCTTCTTATACAAAGGTAATTCATGATACAAAAGCGGTAGCTTCTACACAAGATAACAAAAAACAACAGATTAGTCTGATGGGTATTCATACAAAAGAATTTGGAGAAAACACTTGGGTGGAGGAAGAGCTACTAGAAAAACCATATTATTCCTTTTTAAATGCGCTGGCAGTGGAAGCACAGGGCGCTTTGGTCTCAAGAAATTTCCAAACCGTATTTGGTTATAAAGTAGGAGATTCTATTAACTGTACGAATGCTGATAATAAACAGGTAAGACTAAAAATTGTAGACTTTTTTGATTACTTTCCTGGCTATGCATCCACAAGCACCAGTCTGAACTTAGACGGAACCATTCATACCACGGATAATTATATGGTTGTGGCGCAGTATGCCACCCTACAGCAAAAGTGGGGAACCTGTCCTTACGAAATATGGATGACCACAACTGGGGATGAGGGGATGAAAAGCCTGAAAGCATGGATTGGGGACGTGAACCTTCGTCTGACTAGCTTTACAGATAGAGAAGCAGATAAGAGACGTACTGTTGAGGATCCCTTGCTACAAGGAACCAATGGGGTTTTGACCATGGGCTTTGTAGTTACCATACTTTTGTGTGGCGTGGGATATTTAATATACTGGGTTCTATTTATTCGTTCAAGAGAGCTACTTTTCGGGGTGCTTCGTGCAAGCGGTATGCATAAAGGAGAAATCTTCCATATGCTTATAAATGAGCAGATTTTTTCGGGACTTTTCTCTATTTTAGCAGGTGCTGGTATTGGAACGGTTACTTCAAAACTGTTTGTTCCAATACTTCAGACTGCATATGCAGCGACCAATCAAATATTACCGATGAAGCTGGTAACGGATGTAGCAGACACCGTGAGATTATACGGGTTAATTAGCATAGTAATGCTATCTTGCTTAGCTTTACTGATTCTACTTGTACTTAGACTAAACGTAGCAAAAGCATTAAAATTGGGTGAAGAATAATGGAAAAAAATAGAAGCGAAATAGCAATAGACATAAAAGGTGTAGATAGAATCTTTCCTGTGCCAGGAGGCGAATTTCAGGCCCTAAAGAATATTAATGTAAGCATACCAGCAGGAAATCTTGTTATATTAAAGGGGCGGTCCGGTTCAGGAAAAACAACCCTGCTCAATATTATAAGCACCCTTGACCAACCATCTAATGGTAACTTATTTATCGAGGGAAGGGAACTTGCTGGGATGACGGAACGAGAAAAAGAGATACTTAGGAGAACGAAGTTTGGTTTTGTATTTCAATCTGTATCCCTTTTCCCGACAATGAATGCTTTGCAAAATGTGGAATTTTCACTGCGTATGGCTGGGGTGAAGGGAGAACGACAAGAAAGAGCAAAAGAGTGTCTAAAAATGGTGGGGCTGGGAAGCCGAATGCATCATATGCCAGCAGAAATGTCTGGTGGAGAGCAGCAGCGTACAGCTATCGCAAGGGCAATTGCCCATAGACCAGCATTCATATTTGCTGACGAGCCGACGGCAGAGCTGGATAGTGCTTCGGCAGCAGAGGTGGTAAGACTCTTTAAGGAAATGACTAAGGATGGGGTAACGGTTTTGATGACCACCCATGACATGGGACTAATGGACGCAGGAGACATGGTAATCGAGCTTCAAAATGGGGAACAAATATGGCAGATGCAATAATACAAGCAGATGGACTTGTAAAAATTTATAAAACAAAACAGACGGAAGTGCTGGCTTTGCAAGGACTTGATCTTGTTGTAGAGGAAGGGGAAATGACAGCACTCATAGGTAGCAGCGGTAGTGGGAAGAGTACCTTTTTAAATATGATAGGTGGTTTGGACAGACCTAGCGCAGGAAGTCTAACGGTTGGTGGTAACAATCTTTTTACAATGACGGAAAAAGAGCTAGTAGCCTATAAGCGAGATGTAGTCGGTTTTGTATGGCAAAATAATGGACGAAATCTTTTACCTTATTTGACGGCTATAGAAAATGTAATGCTACCTATGTATATAACAGAGGAAAAGCATAAAAAGCAAAAAGCCCTTGAGCTTTTGGAACTAGTGGGAATGTCTCATAAAAAGCATAGCCAATTACACATGCTTTCCGGTGGGGAGCAGCAACGTATTGCGATTGCTATAGCTCTTGCGAATACACCAAAGCTTCTGCTAGCAGATGAGCCAACAGGAAGCGTAGATGCCAAGACGGCAGATTACATATTTGATGTATTTACACAGTTAAATAAGATGGGACAGACAATCCTAATTGTTACTCATGATATAGCCCTTTCTAAAAAGGTAAAGAGAGTTGTGGCAATCAGAGATGGAAAAATAAGTAGCGAACGAATTCTAAAAGAAAAATATGCCGATAGACTTAGAGAAATAGAAATTGACTGGAGGCAGGAGGACACCCAAGAAGAATATGCCATTATAGACAAGGTAGGAAGGGTGCAAATTCCTAAGGAAATTCTTAAAGAAATGGGATTACAGGATAACAAGGTAAGACTAGAATTTCAGAATGATAAAATTATCATTACAAAGCCTTAAAAGTTTTATATGAAAGATATGCTCATGAAGAAAAAAGTTCCTTGAGCCACTAAATATGGCTCAAAGAACTTTCTTTTTGTTTTAAAAACTTGGGTTGTTCATTCTTTCCTCTAAACTGGCTAGGGGTACAATTTTTCTGTAGCTTAAACAAGCGGTTAAAGGTGGATATGCTTGCAAAGCCTGCTTGCAAAGCTACCTCTGTAATAGAAAGATTCGGTTGTGTAAGGAGCTCCTCAGCAACCTTGATTCGACGGTAATTCAAGTAGTCACAAAAGGTAAATGAGGTATACTGCCGAAAGAGTCTGGCAAAATGATATTTACTAAAGCCAATGGAATCAGCAACGTCATCTAAGGTGAGTTCTTCCATATAATGTGTATCAATATAGTCTAGAAGATCATTGAATTTCTGTACATAAGCTTTCTGCTTGGGAAGTCGCACATTGGGGAATAGGTTACCAGTATCAATACGGTTTTGACCTAGCTTTACAAAAAAAGACATTAAAAGTGATAAGACTGAAAGCTCTTTATATTCATCGTCACCAAAATATAAATCAATCATATTAAGAAGAATTTGGCAAAGCTCATCACAAAGAATAGGAAAAGTTTCTTTGGATATATATAGTGGGTCAACCAACATGGATTGAATTCCGGCAAAGCCTTTTAGCTTAGTCATATAAGAAATATCAAAAAGTAGGATAAATCTACTT
>JAVBUZ010000216.1:0-9523 GCA_031554725.1 Lachnospiraceae bacterium
ATTGATTTTGGTTCAACAGCAGCAGCATTTTCCGGCGGACAGGGAAAATTCACCATTGAATTTGAACCTCATGCAACTATGCTTGAGGAAAAAGGAGATGGCTATGTTGTAGCTTCTCTAGGTGAGGATTCTGGCTTTGTACCCTATACAGCATTTTCTGCTAAAAAGAGTTATATTGATAAAAATCCCGATACAATACAGTCATTTACCAATGGTTTACAAAAAGGTATGAACTATGTAAATACCCATACCCCTGAAGAAATTGCCAAGGTAATTAGTCCACAGTTTGCAGAAACCGATAAGGATATTTTAACAACGATAGTAACTCGTTATTATAATCAAAATACATGGAAGGATAATTTGATTTTTGAAGAGGATGCATTCCAACTATTACAAAATATTTTGGAAAGTGCGGGAGTGTTAGAAGATAGAGTGCCTTATGAAGAATTGGTGACCCAAGTCTTTGCACAAAAAGCAGTAGAATAGATAAAAAAATATACACATCCTCCTTAGTCGGAGATGTGTATATTTTTTATTGCCCAAAGCTGTAAAGCCTTGGCATTGGTAGAAATCTTTTCTAAAGAGTCCAAGATGTTCTGAAAGGTTGGTCTTTCAGATTCGGAAATAATACCATCTTCCGAAATGGAAATAAGTGACATGCGTAGTGCGTCAATATCCTTAAGTGAACCTAAAACCTTAAGCGCAAGTCTGTCAAAATCATCAATAGTCACTTCTTTTACACTTGTCTTTCCGATAGAACACTCTCTTGCACAATAGGAATTGCAAAGCTCGGGGGTGTTATATGTTTTAGACATAGCTAAAACTTCTTCAGGATAAGGAACAATCGTATCTAATTCGATACGAGCAAGTCTAGTACGATCGATTCCCATAACCTCAGCAACCTTTTCACGGCTTGTAAATTCATCATTTATTTTTGAAGCCTCGTAACGTGCTTGATAATACATATTATCAGCAGCCTTTGTAGCTCTTTTTCCCATGGCAGATTCTCCTTTGTAAGTTATAATTCAAATAGCACTAAAAATAGTTTATGAAACTTTGCATATTTTGTAAAGGAAAAAGTAGATTTGTTAAAAAAGTTTGTTGTGAAATATGGCCAAACTTGGTACAATTGTCATAGACTGTATTTTAGAAAGACAGATAAAGATGGAGGGCGAAATATGGGATTAATTAAAGCATTTAAAAACGCATTTGGGAGTGCCATTGCGGATCAATATGGTGAATATTTTTACTGTGATTCCATATCCAGTGACATACTGGTTGTAAAGGGATTAAAAAGACTAACACCAGGAAAAAATCAGAATAACGGAACAGATAATATAATTTCAAATGGTTCTGTAGTAGCAGTTAATGAAGGTCAGTGTATGATTATTGTTGACCAAGGCAAGGTAGTTGAGTTATGTGCAGAGGCTGGAGAATTCATATATGATTCTTCTACAGAGCCTTCCATATTCTACGGTAACCTAGGCGAAAACATTATGAAAACCTTTGCTACCATTGGTAGAAGAACCAAGTTTGGTGGAAATACTGGCAAGGATCAGAGAATATATTATTTCAATACCAAAGAAATATTAAATAATCTTTTCGGAACCTCTAGCCCTGTTCCATTTCGTGTAGTAGATTCAAATATCGGTCTCGATGTTGATATTGCACTTAGATGTAATGGTGAATATACATATAAAATCATTGACCCTCTTTTGTTCTACACAAATGTTTGTGGAAATGTGGTAAGTGAATATAGAAAATCAGAATTGGCAAGTCAGTTAAAGGGTGAGTTAGTTACAGCACTTCAGCCTGCATTTGCAACCATTTCAGCCCAAGGGGTTCGTTACAGTGCCGTAGTTGCACATTCAAAGGAGCTTACCTTAGCACTAAATGAAGAGTTGTCAGAGCAGTGGTCTAGACTTAGGGGCATTGAGATGGTTTCGATGACCATCAATGTAAAAGCTTCTGAAGAAGACGAAGAAATGATTAAAAACCTACAAAAGACAGCAGTATTTCGTCAGACAGATATGGCAGCGGCCAACCTTTCGATGGCTCAGGCAGAAGCGATGAAGTCAGCAGCAGCGAATACCTCTACTGGTCCAATGATGGCCTTTGCGGGTATGAACATGGCCAATATGGTTGGGGGCATGGATTCCAATACCTTGTTTGCAATGGGACAGAAAAATACTCAGCCCACGAAACCAGCGGATGCAGGATGGACTTGTACTTGCGGTCAGATAAACAAAGGAAAGTTCTGTATGGAGTGCGGAGCAAAGAAACCAGAAGGGGCTCCAATCTATAAATGTGATAAGTGTGGATATGAACCAGCAAATCCAGCAAATCCTCCAAAATTCTGCCCAGAATGTGGAGATGCGTTTGATGATAATGATAAACAATAATGAAAATTAAAATAGACAATGGCGGGGCAGATACCTCGCCAATTTGTCTTACAAGGTGGAGAATTCGATGGCAATTATAATCAGCTTAATTATACTGTTAGTTCTTTTTTTTGCTGCGATAGTGGTGTTATATGTAATATATCAAAATGTAAGAAGGAAAATCAGAAGCTTTTCCAATGAACTTTTGGGAACATCTTCGCTATTTGATGGCTTCAATCAAATTCAGCAAGAATACTCGACAACCCCAAAATCTGTTTCAGCAGCAACTAGCTTGCATTTGCCAAGAATATCCAAAGACTTTCCAGACTTTCATTATGAGGAAATGAAAGTTAGAGCAGAGAATGTACTGACTTCTTACCTTAGAGCGATGGATCAAAAGGAAGCCTTACATTTATCAGAAGGAACCAATGAACTAAGAAATAAACTGGCTATGCAGATAGAAATGCTAGATGCAAGGCAGACGGATGTACATTATGACAATGTGCGCATACATAGAACAGAAATTAATCAATATAAGAAAGATAGAGCAAGATGTAGTATTATGTTTCAATCTGCGGTAGAATATGTTTACTACGCTGAAACGAATGGAAACGTGACTGGTGGAAACAAGAATTATAAAACCCAATCAAAATACAACGTCGAGCTTATATATATACAAGATCGAGAAATTATCGAGAAAACTTCGGACAAGGCATTGGCGGTTAATTGCCCTAATTGTGGAGCACCACTTTCTGGGGTAGGAGCCAAGATTTGTGCCTATTGTGATTCGCCCATTGTTGAATTTAATATTCGCTCATGGAACTTTAGCGATGTGGAAGAAGTGAAGTAAAATTAGAAAAAGAGTTTAAAAGGAGCACATTACATAGATGGGAAGTTACGATACGTTAAATAACAAACAGCAAGAAGCAGTATATCAGGCGGATGGACCGGTGCTAATATTAGCGGGTGCGGGAAGTGGAAAAACCAAAGCACTTACTCATAGAATTGCTTATTTGATTGAAGAAATGGGTGTTAATCCATGGAATATTTTAGCCATTACCTTTACTAATAAAGCAGCAGGAGAAATGAGAGAGCGTGTAGACGATATTGTAGGTTTTGGCTCTGAACAAATTTGGGTATCGACCTTTCACTCTACCTGTGTACGAATTCTCAGGCGCTATAGTGATAAGATTGGTTATGACAATAACTTTACAATCTATGATACAGATGATCAAAAAACATTGATAAAGGATATTTCAAAACGGTTACAGCTTGATCCTAAGGTCTATAAAGAACGTAGCCTTATGAGTGCAATATCATCTGCCAAGGATGAATTAATCACCCCAATTGAGTATGAATTGAGCACCATGGGGGATTATAATAAAAAGAAAATTGCTTCTGTATACAAGGAATACCAAGCAGCATTAAAAAAGAATAATGCCATGGACTTTGATGATTTAATTGTAAAAACGGTAGAGCTTTTTAAAAATTGTCCAGAGGTTTTAAATTACTACCAAGAGCGTTTTCGCTATATCATGGTAGATGAATATCAAGATACCAATACTGCCCAGTTTGAATTAATAAGAGTATTAGCGGATAAGTATAGAAATATTTGTGTGGTTGGTGACGATGACCAGTCCATTTACAAGTTTAGAGGTGCAAACATCCGAAATATTTTAGACTTTGAAAAAGTATATCGAGAAGCCAAGGTTATAAAACTAGAGCAAAACTATCGTTCTACACAAAACGTATTAGATGCAGCCAATGCAGTAATTGCAAACAATAAGGGAAGAAAGGACAAACAGCTTTGGACCGAAAAAGAAGCTGGTAATCGCATCCACCTTAGACAGTTTGATACCGCATATGAGGAAGCGGAATACATTGCAGAGGATATTGCAAAAAAAGCGCGAAGAGGCGAATTAAACTACGGAGATTCGGCAATCCTTTATCGTACCAATGCTCAAGCTAGACTTTTAGAAGAAAAGCTTATTATGGAATCGGTGCCTTATGATGTAGTAGGAGGAACAAACTTTTACTCTAGACGAGAGATTAAGGATATTTTGGCATATCTAAAGACTATTGATAATGCCAAGGACGACATTGCGGTAAAGAGGATTATCAATATTCCCAAGCGAGGAATTGGAGCAACAACTATCACGAAGGTACAGGATTACGCAGATATGCGCAATATTGGTTTTTTTGAGGCCTTAGAAGAAGCTGAGCAGATTATTGCGATTGGAAAAAGTGCGGCAAAGCTTACGAGCTTTGTACAACTTATTCAAACATTTCGTAGCAAGCTAGCATATTATAGTCTAATGGATTTGATGGAGGATATTTTAGAAAAAACGGCTTATATCCAGGAGCTGACAGATTCTAATGATGAGGATGCAGAGGATCGTATCAACAACATCAATGAACTACTTTCTAAGGTAGCAAGCTATGTTGAAACACAAGATGACCCAACTTTAAGTGAATTTTTAGAAGAAGTTGCACTTGTGGCGGATATTGACGGCGTAACTGCGGATAATAACAAGGTACTTCTTATGACCTTGCATAGTGCTAAGGGACTTGAATTTCCATATGTATACTTAGCAGGAATGGAGGATGGTGTATTCCCAGGTTATATGTCCATTGTATCAGACTCTAAGGAGGACTTAGAGGAGGAAAGACGTTTAGCTTATGTGGGTATTACTAGAGCAAAAGAGGATTTAACCTTAACCTGCGCAAAAATGCGAATGCTACGTGGAGAAACACAATATAATCCAATTAGCCGTTTCGTAAGAGAAATACCAACGAACCTAATGGATAACACAGTACCAGCACCAAAGAGAAACCCGGATGACATGGTAGACCTTAGACCGAAAGCTACATTAAAACCGAAGGTTACTTCCTATGTCGATAAACCTTTTATTGCAAGAGGAATTGGTGAACTGAATAATTTAGCTGGTATATCTAAAGGTGGAACCATGGAAGCACCTGGCGAGCTGGAATATCAGATTGGAGATCAGGTAAAGCACATAAAATATGGCGATGGTAAGGTGCTAAATATAGTAAAAGAACCTAGAGATTATAAGGTGACAGTAGATTTTGAAAAGGTAGGACAAAAAATCATGTATGCTTCCTTTGCAAAATTGAAAAGAATATAGTAAAATGGAAACTGAAAGGTAGGTATAGGGTATGAGCAAATTAGAAACAATTTTGGATGCGACAAAGCTAAATGAATTATTGGGTAAAAAAGAAGAGAAAAAGAAATGTAATGTAGTTCTTTGGATATTCGCGATTATAGGTGTTGTAGTAGCTGTTGCAGCGATTGCATATGCATTATATCGTTACTTTAAGCCAGATTATCTTGACGAATTCGAAGATGACTTTGAAGACGAGTTTGAAGATGAAGATGATTTCTTTGAGGATGAAACAGATACAGAAGAATAGGTGTGAATCAATATGAAAAAAGGACAGGTATATCAAGGTGTTGTTGAGAGAGTTGACTTTCCAAACAAGGGAGTAGTAAAGGTTGGGGAGGAAACTTGTATCGTAAAAAGCAGCCTGCCCGGTCAAAAAATAGAATTTGGTGTAAACAAAGTCAGAAAAGGGAAGGCGGAAGGCCGTTTACTACAGGTGATGGAAAAGTCGCCTCTAGAAACAGGTAGTCCGTGTTCCCATTTTGGTGTGTGTGGTGGTTGTACTTATCTATCCTTAAAATATGATTACCAGCTACAAATTAAAGAGGAGCAGGTAAAAAAACTTTTGGATAGTGTTTTGCACAAACAAGACACACCATACATATGGGAAGGGATTAAAGGTAGTCCGGCTCAGTACGAATACCGTAATAAAATGGAGTTTTCTTTTGGCGATGAAAGAAAGGATGGGCCTCTATCCTTAGGTATGCACAAAAGAGGAAGCTTTTATGATGTAGTAACAGTAGATGACTGTAAAATCGTGGACGAAGATTATCGTCAAATTTTAAATTCTACCTTAGAATATTTCAAGGATAAAAACGTGTCTTATTATCATAGAATGCGCGGAGAGGGCTTTTTACGTCACTTATTAGTGCGTAAAGCTGTAAAGACACAGGAAATTCTAATAGCACTTGTTACCACTTCACAAGGTGAAATAGAAGAAGGGGTAATTGAAGGCTTTAAAGATATGCTGCTTGCGTTATCGCTAAATGGTAGCATTGCAGGTGTCTTACATATTATCAATGACTCTGTGGCAGATATTGTTAAAAGCGACGAAACGAAAATACTTTATGGGCAGGACTATTTTTATGAAGAGCTTTTAGGACTAAGATTTAAAATTTCAACCTTCTCCTTCTTCCAGACCAATTCCCTGGGAGCAGAGGTTTTGTATGAAACAGCAAGAGAATACATTGGGGAGCTAGGCTCTGATAAAATTGTATTTGATTTATATAGCGGAACAGGAACCATTGCACAGCTTATGGCACCAGTAGCTAAAAAAGTAATTGGTGTTGAAATTGTAGAAGAGGCTGTGGAAGCAGCCAAGAAAAATGCACAGCTTAACGGACTAAGTAACTGTGAGTTTATTGCGGGCGACGTGCTTAAGGTGCTGGATGAGGTAGAAGAGAAGCCAGATATGATTATCCTTGACCCTCCTCGAGATGGCATCCATCCTAAGGCACTGCCTAAGATTATTAACTACGGTGTAGACCGTATTGTATATGTTTCCTGTAAACCAACAAGTTTAGTTAGGGACTTGGAGGTATTCTTGAAAAACGGATATGTTGTAGAAAAAGCGACGGCCGTAGATCAATTCCCTTGGACAGCGAATTGTGAAACCATCGTTCTCTTATCTAAACAAAAGTAAAGGCTGTAAGAAAGAAAAAAGATTGTTTAATTCCAAGATATTATGGTTTAATTAAAAAGCATAATAGGGCAAAAGCTAAGTTGAATGAATAAGAGTTAGCTTTTGCCCTGTTTTTTAATTCGCTACTGTTAGGGACTAAGAGAAAGAAAACAGAGGAAAGAATACCTTGGTCTGAAATGAATGATTATATATGCATTACGGATATGGCAGCGGCAAAATCGGAAAATTCCAGAGCAGCTGATGTTGTAAAAAACTGGCTTCGAAATAGAAGAACATTGGAATTTCTTGGCACATGGGAGCCGATTTACAATCCAGATTTTAAAGTGGTCGAATTCGACCACTTTAAAAAGAAGCGAGATACAAATCTGAATTTTAAACGTGTGCAGTTCGAGGCGGTTAGAAAAGAAGCGGGATTAATTCAACAGGAGATTGTTGAATATTTAGTACGTCGGGAATTCCGACATACTGGTGCTAATAATACCCCTCGAATTTGAGGGGTATTATCGAAGCAATTACTTAAGCTTGAAAATTTATCAGCAAATTATTTACCAGACTCATATGAATGGAGAGAATTGAATGGATGGAGATATACTTCGTATGGCATCTCAGCTTAATTTGATTTGGCAGAAGGCTTATAATGTATATTTGCCAATTGTTGAGGACTTGTGTAATAGAGAAGCTTCGGAAGAAGAGCTAACGCACTGTCTTGACTATATGTTAGACTTTGCGTGTGAGGAGCGAATGCTTGAATTATATAAAAGACTATGCAGAAAGTATTTGTACATATACCCCACGAGTATTAAATTTTATATTGATTCGTATAGGGAAATGTGGGATGCTGAATAAGTAGTGCGAGATATAGTTAAATAATAAGAATTCAGCGGGAGGTTAGTAACTATGCAAGAGCAGGGATTTACAAAAAGGACTGGACACTTTTTAGGAATAAAATTGCTGATTGGCAGGAGGCCTATATGAATAGGCTCAATAAGGAATATATAGAAATGCTAAGTGAAGAAGCTAAACCATCCGAAAAGTTTTGGAAGCTTGACAAGAGATTAAAGGAAGATAAGGGAAAAGCGGGTGTTCAATTAGAAATGAGTCGCTCAAAATTTTTTTATAACATTATTTCTCTTATAAATGAAGGCGCAATTAGCTTTGAAGATCTCGAAGAATTCAGTGATGAGCTAAAGGAAACTGTAAATGCTTTTGCGGAGAGATAGCTTAAGTTGTAGGAGAATTTCTATTATGGAAAGGGTGTGATTTTATACTGGAAGCAAATGCACAAAAAGTAATGGAAGCAATTGATATAAAAAGATTGGAATTTCCCACAAGTTCGTCAGAAAACATCGCAGCCAAGGATGTTTATAACTGAACAATGGGTTTGGGGGTTAGGGGAGCCAGTAAGATGAAAGAAAAAAACGAACTATTTCAAGATATTCTTTGATAGATAGAGAAAGCTAGAATGGAAAATAATATGAGAAAGAGAAATTACTATGACAGAGGAAAAAGTATCATATCGCTATGCAACACGAGAGGATGTTTCATTAATTTTAAAATTTATTAAAGACCTTGCCAAATATGAGAAAATGGAAGATGAGGTGGTTGCAACAGAAGAGCTTTTGGAAGAATGGCTTTTTGATAAAGAAAAAGCAGAAGCTATTTTTGTAATGCTCGATTTAAAAGAGATTGGATTTGCTTTATATTTTCATAATTTTTCAACTTTTTTGGGGCGTTCAGGTATTTATCTGGAGGATCTGTATATTTTGCCAGAGTATCGTGGTTATGGTTATGGCAAAAGCATTTTGCGGAAACTAGCCCAGATTGCTGTTGAGAGAGGATGTGGTCGCTTGGAATGGTGGTGTCTTGATTGGAATAAGTCCAGTATTGACTTTTATTTGTCACTAGGAGCGGAGCCAATGGAGGAGTGGACAGTTTATCGCATGGCAGGAGATGCACTAAAAGATTTGGCAAATACACAGAAGTAAGTGTTGTAAGAAAGAAAAAAGGATTATTTAATTCCAAGATGTTATGTTTAAATTCAAAAGTGAATATGAATAGAAACACAAGGCGGTACTTATTTTAGAAATGAAATAGGCACCGCCTTATTTTATTGTAGCTTGTGAAGGTTCATGATTCACGAAATTCCTTTGGAGTCATACCAGTTTGTTTCTTAAAGACATTCTGAAAATATCCTTGTGAGGAGAAACCTAAATGGGTTGCAATCTCAAGAATAGATTTATCGGTATTTTTAAGATAATCCTTTGAACGCAGAATCTGTTGCTCCTGAATATAAGCAGAGAGTGCCATGCCAGCTTCCT
>JAVBUZ010000086.1:0-30483 GCA_031554725.1 Lachnospiraceae bacterium
GGCGCAATGGATACAGCGGGCTTTCGGACAATAGTCTTCGCATTTACACTTGGGCAGCCACAGATTAGCGTTTCGTTTTGTTTTCGCTCCATGTTGTGTTTTACTTCTTCCTCGTTATAAGCTGCCGCTTCACGCTCTTCAAAGGTAATCGCTCCCGTAGGGCAAACTGGTAGACAATTTCCTAATCCATCACAGTAATCATCTCTTAGAAGTTCCGCTTTACCCTCTATCAGACCAATGGCACCTTCATGACAGGCTGACACACAAAGTCCACATCCATTACATGTTTCTTTATCAATTTTAATGATTTGTCTTAACATATCCTTATCCTCCACATTTTACATACGCTTTGCTTGCTTTTGTATGCACAGTATACTATAATTAAAAAATAAATTACGTGGTTATAACCACATTTTATAGTGAGGAATCCATATGCTAACCTTAAGCGAAAATGATTTAAAAATCCTTCAATCTACAGAGCTTTTTAAAAATATCAATGAAAAAAGCCTAACTGAAATGCTAGGCTGTCTTGATGCAAAAATTACCCCTGCCAAAAAGGAGGAGATTGTCTTACTAGCAGGCAGCAAACCTGAATATGTTGGCATTGTGCTTTCTGGTCTTTTTCATATTGTAAAGGATGACTTTGCTGGAAATCGTACCTTGGTTGCACCACTTCTGCCAGGGGATTTATTTGCCGAGGCACTTTGCTGCGCTGATGTAGAGGAAAGTCCTGTTACTGTATATGCCATAGAGGATTCCGTAGTTATGCTTCTTCGCTTTGACCGAATCCTTCATACCTGTCCTAACTCTTGTTCTCATCATGCAAGCCTTATTGAAAATATGCTTAAGCTGATTGCGAGAAAAAATTTAATGCTACAAAATCGCGTGGAAATTGTAGCATTAAAATCAGTACGCTTAAAAGTAATGCTTTATCTAGAGAACTTGGCTATTAAACAGGGAAAGCATATTACATCTCCCTTTAACCGTGAAGAACTTGCCAACTATCTTTGTGTAGAAAGAACCGCCCTTTCCCACGAGCTATCACGCATGAAAAAGGACGGTATTATTGATTATTGGAAAAATCATTTTGAATTACTCTAGTGTTTAGATTTCTCTTCCTTCAAACTGTGTCATATAGAGCTCATGATATCTGCCCTTTTTCTGTAGCAGTTCTTCATGATTTCCACTTTCCACAATATGCCCTTGATCTAGTACGACGATAAAATCCGCATCCTGTATGGTCGAAAGACGATGGGCAATTATTATGCTAGTGCGCTCCTTCATTAGGCGAACCATGGCATCTTGAATATGCTTCTCTGTTCGTGTATCTACACTAGAGGTTGCTTCATCCAAAATAAGTATTTTAGGATTTGCAAGAAAGGCTCGACCTATGGATATTAACTGGCGCTGACCCTGAGAAAGATTTTGGCCCGATTCACTGAGCATGGTATCATAACCCTTCGGAAGGTGCTTTATTAGCCCTGCCGAGTTACTCATGGCTGCTGCCTCCTCCATTTCTTTGTCCGAAGCATCTAGGCGTGAGTATTTCAAATTATTACGTATGGTATCCGAAAAAAGAACAGTATCCTGTAAAACAATAGCAATATTTCTTCGTAGTTCCTCCATACTTAAATCTCTAATATTAATTCCATCAATTAATATTTCACCACTATCTGGTTCATAATAGCGCATAAGCAGATTAACTACTGTTGTTTTACCACTTCCCGTTGCACCAACTAGGGCTACCTTGTGTCCCGCGTAAATTTCTAAATCAAAATCATGTAGCACTGGATTTTCTTTTGTATAGCCAAAGGTAACATTTTTAAAGGTAATAACGCCTTTTGCTCCCTCCATCTTTTGGTTACCACCAACATCCTCACTATTTTCATCTAACACCACAAATATGCGCTCTGCTCCGGCAATCGCAGTCTGAATCTGGCCATAGACCTGAGCAATCTCATTGATTGGACGGCTAAATTGTTTGGCGTATACAATAAAAGCAGACACAACACCGATAGATATCATGTCTTTTATAGCAAAATAACCGCCAAAGGCTGCAATAATAACAAATCCAATGTTATTAATAGCGTTCATAACCGGCCCCATGGAGCCACCAAATATATCCGCAATAATTCCAACCTTTGTTAGCTCATCCGCATTTTTCTCAAACTCCTCAATTACTTCTTTTTGCCTATTGTAGGCAACTACCGTTTTATATCCAATTACCTTTTCCTCAACAATGCCGTTTAAGCCACCTAAAAGTATTTGTCGCTTTAAGAAAAATTTACGCATTGTTTTTGATAGGTACTTAGTAGCTACAACTGTGAGTATTACCGTCGTGCAAGATAGTAGTGCCAGTTCCCAACAATAACAGAACATGACGATTACCGTTCCCGATACCGTTAGTATTCCTGATACTAAAGAGCCAAGAGATTGGGAAACCGTATTGGAAATATTCTCTACATCATTGGTCATGCGGCTCATAATGTCTCCATGAGCGTGGGTATCCAGATATTTAACTGGTAATCTGGTTATTTTATGAAACAAATCTTCTCTTAGTTTTTTTACAATTCTTTGACTTAAATTGGCGCTTATTAGATTCTGCAATAAATTCATTACCGCATATATCACATAAACTAAAAGCATCAGAAGTAATATGGGAGTGAGGCTATCATAAATTCCCGCCGCAATGGTATCCACCGCCTTACTTTGTAAGCTTGGTGTATAAATAGAGCAACCTACTGTAATGGAAACCGCTGCAATCAGTCCTAATATAAGATATTTTTCCTTGGTAAAATATGTCATCAGTCTAGCTAAGGTTGTCCTGCTATTTTGTGGCTTTTCAATTGGCGCAAAATTTCTTGGGCCCATTCTTACGCCTGGTATTCTATAGTTTGAGTCAGCTTGTTTCTTTTCTGCCTTTCCTTGATTACTCAAAAAGCTCACCTCCCACCTTTAACTGGGAATTAAATATCTCACGGTAAATATCACTATTTTCTAGTAAGTCGTCATGACTGCCGCAGGCGGTCAGTCTTCCCTTATCAATAACCGCTATTCTATCTGCATCCTTAACGGAGGCAATACGTTGGGCTATTATTATTTTTGTCATACCCTGATATTCTTTGTTAAGGGCCCTATAAATCTTCGCTTCTGTTTTTAAATCTAGTGCACTTGTGGAGTCATCAAAGATTAGTATTTCTGCTTCCTTTAGGACAGCTCGACTTATGGCTATTCTTTGTTTTTGTCCACCCGATAGGCTCATTCCCTTTTCTGCAACCAGGGTATCATAGCCTTCCTCTTTCTTATCTATAAATTCACTTGCCTGAGCAATATCTGCCGCATGACAAATCTCGTCTTTCCCCGCCTCTGGCTTTCCCCAAAGAATATTGTCCTTAATGGAGCCACTAAACAATTCGCTTTTCTGTAGTGCGATGGCTACCTTGTTACGTAGCTTTTCTAAATGATATTCTCTTACATCCACTTCATCAACAAGCACGGTGCCACTTGTGGTATCGTAAAATCTTGGAATTAAGTTCACCAAACTAGACTTTCCACTACCCGTTGCTCCTAATATGGCAAAGGTCTCGCCTGGATTTATTACTAGTGAAATGTCCTCTAGTACCTTTTCTCCACTACCCTGTGGATAGGAAAAGGACACATTTTTAAATTCAATTTTACCCTTTACCTTGGCATCTACACATCCATGCCCGTCTACTACTGCTGGCTGGCAGTCTAATATTTCCTTTATACGTTTTCCTGAAGCTGCCCCTCTGGAAATGGTTTGGAATATATTTGCCAGCATCATAATGGCATGCATAATCTGTGAAAGATAGGTAATTGCCGCCATAACATTACCAGGGGTGACAACGCCTGCCTGTACATCTATTGCACCTACCTTTATAACTGCAACAACTGCAATATTTAACACAATATTTGTGATAGGCTGCATAAAAGAAAAAAGTCGAGAAATTTTAAGCTGTGTATTAACCAGTTCGTCATTGGCCTGTTCAAAGCGCCCCTCTTCTTCTTTTTCGTGAACATAAGCCTTTACAACCCTTGCACCTGCTACATTCTCTTGAACCACACTATTTACTCTATCAAGCTTACGTTGCAATAGGCCAAACATAGGATTTGCTTTTGAAATAAAAAAAATAACACTAACTAGTACAATCGGCACAGCGCAAAATACTACTACGCCAAAGCTTATGTCTAGCATACATAAAAAAATAATTCCTCCAACAAAGAGTATGCTTGTTCGTACAAAACCACGTATGCATTGTTCAACTAAATTTTGTAATTGAGTCACATCATTGGTCACTCTTGTTACCAATGAGCCTGTAGAAAATTCATCTGTTTGCTGGAAGGAAAGAGACATGATTCTATTGAAACAGTCCTTACGAATATCATTCCCAAAGTTCTGGCTACAAAGATTTGCAAACACTCCGCTTAACACTCCTGCCAGTCCTCCAAACACAACTGCACCAATCATCCGTATTCCAACATTTAGGATGATATCCATATTGCCTACTCCACCATTTGATAGACCTAAAACACCCTCATCAATAATTGTGCTCATAAGTCTTGGTTGAATTAAGTCCATTAAGACCTCAATCGACATAAAGATGGGGGCTAAAAGTGCAAAAAACCAATATTTCTTTATATATTTAAACATATCATTAACCATGCCTCCTCGCTAAATTAAGGTACCTAACTATTTTAGCATGAAAGTATTGCTTCTTCTACTCAAAACCTTTAAAATCTTTACATTAAGATGTATTTTGTGAAAAATAATATAATAGAGGTTATGGATATGGTAAAGACAAATGCAATGAGAAAGTTAGATAGTCTAAAAATAAAATATGAGGTTCATAGCTACGCCGATACCGAAGCTATCAGTGGTGTTGAGGTAGCCGCTGTATTAAACGAAGATCCAAAAAAAGTTTTTAAAACCCTTGTAACCGTTGGCAAGTCAAATACTAACTATGTATTTATTGTCCCTGTTGCTAAGGAGCTTGATCTTAAAAAAGCCGCCAAGGTATCCGGCGAAAAGTCCATCGAAATGATTAAGTCCAAGGACCTTCTCCCTTTAACTGGGTATATTCACGGGGGATGCTCACCTGTTGGAATGAAAAAGGTATTGAAAACCTTTTTAGATGAAAGCGCTTCTGAGATAGATAAGATTTTTGTTAGTGGCGGAAAAATTGGTTATCAGGTAGAGCTTTCGCCCGCGGACATGCAAAAGGCCATTCCCTTTACCTTTGAAAATCTGGTAGTGGAATAGCCTCCTGACTCTTGCGCGACGATAGCCGCGCAAGACCCTACGCGACGGCAACGCCCCTACGCGACAGCCTCGCTCTTTCGCGACGGCAACCTCGCAAAACCTACGGTTTTGCGAGGTCACGTTGCTCGTCAGAACAGCGCGTGTAGCCGCGCTAAAGTAAACTTTGCGGGCTACACGCGCCGTTCTGACTCTGCCGTCGCTAATGTTGTACATTCTGTTTCATTAAACTCATGATATTAAATGGCGGAAGTACCTTATCCATTAATGCAAGAAGCTCATCATCAAAGTTATTTTCTACATGGCACTGCGTATCGAATATCATAGTAGGTTCTACTTCTGCTGTCACGGGCTTCCACTCTGGCAAGCTTCCACCATTTGGATTTCCCGTACGAGCAAACTGCATTAGCGCTGTAAACATTTTTTCTTCAAGTTCATCTGACACATCTGTCATGTTACAAATTTCCACTTTATCTGTATTGTGGAAAAAGAATGGAATGTCAGAGCAATGCCATGCTGGTTTTGTATTCTGGAAATCAAAGTTAAGAGCAAACTCATACAAGTAAGTAGGTGCCTTTTTGCCTTCTGCATGAAGCTTAGCAAGCTTCTTCGATGGCCCCCTAAATATACGATCAAGTACCAATAGCTCTGTAACATGTTTATTGGGAAATGTCTTTTTAAATAACTCCATTGCCTCACCAGCATGCTTTTTATATTGCTTTTCAATTAATGTTAAAATCTCTGTTTCTGTTAAATCATGTTTATCAAATTCTACTGGTGCAAAAGCAAATTCACCAAATACCGACCCTACCATAAGGGGAATCGTTTTTGCATGCTCCGTAAATCCTGTAAGTAATGGCTCACCCAAATAATATTCATTTGGGATTGGTGCCATTGCTACGTTTCCACCTGTAATTGCAATCGGCATAAATACTTTATTATAGGCCTCTGCTAAATCATGATAAGAGGCTTTTTCAAGCACACTGACATCTTGTTTTCCAAAAGAAAAGCGTTTCTTTTCACTTAACTGCTTTATCATGGCATTGGCTAATCTCTCGCAAGTTGTTCCTGACCTTGGGGCCGGCATGAGCTTTCCATCTGATACTCCACTCATAACCATTGCCTTATGGAATAGACCATCTGCTTCTGGGATTTGCATAAGTCCCGTTACCTTCATGCCACCACCAGACTGTCCAAAAATAGTTACGTTGTCTGGATCACCGCCGAATCCGGCAATGTTATCGCGAACCCATTTTAATGACGCTACAAGATCAGCAAGCTCTAAGTTTCCAGAATTTTTATATTTTTCACCAAAGGATGAAAGATCAAGAAGTCCTAAAAGGTTTAAGCGGTGATTGACTGTAACTACAACAACATCACCTTTTTTACACATGTTGGCACCATCATAGGCCTCCTGCTCAATCGCAGAACCCATGCTGTAACCTCCTCCGTGAAACCAAACCAAAACTGGCTTTTTTTCTCCTGGCGCTAAGCTGTTTGTCCAAACATTTAAGTTTTGACAATTTTCATCTTGGGGCCAATAACGATGTGGAACCATAAGCTCTCCTGTTGGCTTATCAGGACTTGTGAGTGGACAAACCATGCCATAAGAACATGCATCTTTAATCCCTTCCCATGGGGCAACCTCTGTCGGCATTTGAAAACGCTTTGCCTCAGCGTAGGGAATACCTTTAAAAATGTATGCACCATCAAAGAAATATCCTTTGACCTTACCCGATTTTGTCTGCACTGGTTGCACATCATCATATCGAAATACTTTTGCCATAGAAACCCTCCTTATTCTTTCATTCTATACTAATTTTAGTAAGTCCCCAAAGCCTTCTAATCCGAAATCACTCCTGGGATTCTCCTTGGCACCACTGATTCCAGCACAATAAAATCCGCCATTTTTTGCCGCCTCTACACCTGCATCTGCATCCTCTACTACCAAGCATCTATCTGGCTCTAAACCTATCATTTGTGCTGCTTTCAAAAACACCTCTGGGTCCGGCTTTGTTTTGGTGATATTATTGCCGTCGCTTACTGCATCGAAGAAATATTCAAGTCCGAGTTTTCTTAAGATTAAACCTGCATTACGACTAGAAGAACCAATTGCCAGTTTTAAACCTTTTTTACGAAGCTTATCTAAGGTATCTGCTACCTCCTTTGAAAGATCATTTGAGCTCATTTGTTCTAGTAACACCACATAGTTATCATTCTTCTCTTTGCAGAGCGCTTCCTTTTCCTCCGCTGAAAACCTTGTAGGATATTCCTCCAAAATAATTTCCAGACTCTCCATGCGAGATACACCACGGAGTCTATCATTTTTCTTTTCGTCAAAAGGAATTTCCAATTTATCTGCTAATGCCTTCCACGCCTTATAGTGAAAATGATCTGTATGACAAATAACTCCATCTAAGTCAAAGATAATGCCATCAAACTGTACTGTCTTTTCCATTGGTTTTCGTATACTCCTTTCAAAGCTAATGCTTCTTTCTTAATACATGGTATCTTCTCTTCCACAGCTTGCATCTACAGGAGATTTTCCTTTAAACTCACTTCTTCCCATAATTTTTTCCACCACTGCGTCGATTACCTCTGGGGTATTTGTATATGCATTGATGTAGGTTTTAATCATTGGAACGTCTAACAAGTGATATGGGTTTGCAAGACTGATAAACATAACAGGGAATTCACCAGTAAACCAAGGTGCATCATTTCCCATTCCCATAAGTCCTTGCCACTGTAATCTTACCACTACATTATTACTTGCAGTTTCATAGTTACCAACATAAATTGCCATATCATAACGTTCCTTGAAATCACCAACACCTTCAAAAATTTCTTTCATTAGCTCAATTGCATGAGGATCATCACTTTGTCCTGCAAATGCTGCCATAATGTCCACATTGGTATCTCTGTTACGAAGTGCTACTTCAAAGCCCTCTGCTTCCAGCTTTGCTTTCCAAGCCTGTTTTAGTGGGGTATTAATATTACCATTTGGTTCCAACACATTCAAATAAACTCGTTTCGTCTTTTGGGGTGAGATAGGTAGCATATTTTGTGTATCTTTAACTAAGGTCACAGCTTTATCTGCACACTCCCTTGCTTTTTCCAAATGCTCTGGACTTCTAAGCACTGCTAAGGCATCTTTTGAAGGTACTAAGGTTCCTTCTTTTTGTTTGATATGAAGGCCCAAAGATGCTTTTAATGCTAGAATACGAGTTAATGCATCTTGTAATCTTTCTTCTGTAATAACACCTTCCTTGTAGCCCGCCATCATAAACCCATAGTCTTCTTGTAGATTTCTATTAAACAAGAACATATCTGCCCCACAAGCGATGGAAAGTGGCACTGTTTTAGAACGTTCTCCGGCAACCGTGTAGCCAAGCATTGGTGTTGCATCTGTAACAATAAGACCGTTAAAGCCAAGCTTATCTCTTAAAAGGCCTTCCATAAGCTCTTTAGACAAGGTGGCTGGAACGGTGCGTTTTTCATACTGTGATGGATCTTCTGCCAATGCTTTTTGATATGCAGGCAATGCAATATGTCCAATCATAACTGTTTTTGCACCATCATCAATTAGTGTCTTATACACTTCCCCATAGCTCTTATCCCATTCTTCACAAGAAAGAGTATTTACACTGGTTAAAAGATGCTGATCTCTTTCATCTACGCCATCGCCTGGAAAATGCTTAATAGATACTGCTACTCCAGCCTCATCTGCTGCACGCAAATATCCTTTTGCCATACGAATGACTCTCTTATAATCACTACCGAAGGTTCTTAGATTGGTAATGGGATTACGGAAGTTATAGTCAATATCTACAATCGGAGCAAACGCCCAGTTAAGACCTAGCGCTACACCTTCTTGGCAGGCAATTCTTCCTAGCCAATATCCCATTTCATCATCATCCGTTGCCGCCACACCCATAGGCTTTGCAAAGTTTGTACCCTCTAATGCAGCTCCACTACCACCTGCTTCAAGATTGGCTGCAAGTAGCATTGGAATCTTGGAATATTCTTGTAACAGTCTATGAGTATTTTGCACATTTTCCGCTTGTCCCGGACGGTACATAATTCCCGCAATCCCTAATTTTTGTGTTAACATCTTTAACACATCCTCTTCGTCAGTTGCTCCAAGAGGGCAAAAAAGTTGTCCTATTTTTTCTTCTATTGTCATGGAAGAAATGGTTTCTTCCACCCAAGAAATTGCCTCATCATCTAAATAATATGGTTTCGCTTTTAAATCAATTTTCATTCTTAACCCCTTTTCTGCGTCTATCCGCCTATTTACTTGGTAATTCTACCTTTCTTATTTTGCATACAATCATGCGAATTATTTCAAATAGTAAAAGTGACAATAAGATACCTACTGTAATATCACTTGCAAAGTGCGCACCCATAACAATACGGCTTACTGCGCAAAGAACCATCCAGCTATAAGCAATTGTTTTCATTAGTCTTTCTTTTCCAGCAAGTGCTGGCATAATAGATGGGAATAACGCTAGTAAAATGGTTCCTGCTGCATTCATTGAATGTCCTGATGGGAAGGATGCATAAATATTGTCAAACCCGCCACGGTTAGTAATCACATACCAACGTGTAAACTCTGTTAAAGGGTCTGTCATCTCACGAATACGCATACGTCCCCATGAAGCCTTTATCACATTCATAATAATGATAACTGCTAAAAAGTAAAAAATACCAATAACTGCAAATGTCACTGCCTTTTTTGCCTTTTCTTCTGGAACCATTTTGGTAAGTAAATATGCACCCACTAAAACAATTAATGTAAAGACAATCGCTAAAAACTGAGGTGTGCCTTCTATGTTTTCACCCAAATAATTCCAAGTCATAAATCCGCCCATTACTCCAAATAAACCTGACAGCAGTCCATATACCACTCCCAAAATAACATTTACTGCTTTATTCTTTTTACTACGAAATTTGAATAACAGAGCAAAAGAAAAGGTTGCTAAAAATGCAAACGGTATTTCACCTAATACTTCAAAAATTCTGCCGTATATATTCTTTGTAAATAAAACTTGTGAAATTTGTAAATCCGTAAATGTAAAAATACTTAATAATACGATACCTATTGCTCCAATTGTAATTTTTTCTGTTTTACTCATCCGCTCCTCATTTCTGCACTGATGTGCCCTTTTGATGTTTATAAAAGGGGTGACCAAGCGGCACCCCTTTCATTGTAACTACTTAGTTAATCTTAGTTTTTCCACTATTTAAGTCTTCCATTACCTGTGGATAAATCTTATCTAATTTATAGAACAAGTAAATTATAGGATTGATTACTAAAAATGGAATTGGAACTAACAAATAAAGAGTTTTAATTGCACTCATTGCTTCAACTGGCTGAACCGCTAGCTTGCCATCATAATTTGCTGCCGAAAGCACTGCCATTGCAATTGCGCCGCCAATACCTGCGCCAACCTTTGCTCCAAAGGTTGTTGTCGAATAAAGCATACCCTCAACACGGGTTCCTGTTTTCCACTGTCCATATTCAATAGTATCTGCAACCATTGCAAACATGGTTCCCATACTGCTTGACATACCAATACCTTTTATTACCGAACAAACCATAAGCCACTGTACAGATAATGGGTTTACTAAAAGTAGTGCTTGTCCAGCTATAGATACAATTGCTCCAATAAGAGCCACATTTCTTTTTCCCATTCTAGGAATTAGAATTGGCATAAAGCCCATACCTACCAAAGCAGCGAGGGTCTGGATTGCCATCATATATCCTATATAAACTTCATCTCCTAAAGCATATTTCGCATAATAGGTTCCTACTGCTCCACCCATTGCCATACCAAGTACCATAACTACCCAAACAAGAACTAATAGTAACCATTGATCATTTTTAACACAAATCTTAAAGCTTTTACCAAATGAAATCTTTTCAGATGGTACATCTACACGCTCTTTGGTGTTGTAGAAGCAAAGTAAAAATAATACCATTGCTACCACGCCATAAATAATAGATACAATAACCCATGCCTTCTGACTTGCTGTTCCCTGTGCTCCACCCATTGCTTTTACAAATGGAAGTGTTAGTGCATTGATTGCAAGGGAACCAATCTGTGCTAAGAACATACGGAAAATATTAATCGTTGCTCTCTGTCCTTGATCACGTGACATACGTGCTGTTAATGCGCCATAAGGAATATTGATTGCGGTATAAAGAACTGTGGTTACTAAATTATAAGTAATGGCGATATAGATATACTGTCCAAGCACACCAATATTAGGAACTAGGAAAGCTAAAACTGTCGCTATACCAATAGGAATAGCTAGCCAAAGCATCCATGGTCTTGCCTTACCATGTTTAGATTTGGTCTTATCCATGACAAAGCCCATTACCATATCACTAATACCATCAAACAAACGAGAAACCAGCATAATCATACCAATGATACCTGCGTTTAGTCCTAATGCATCTGTGTAAAAAAATGTTACATATGTTGAAGTTAATACCAATACTAAATTACTAGCTAAATCTCCACCTCCGTAGAAAAACTTCTCACGAAAGCTAATTTTCTCCGCTACATTATTTTTTGTGTTATCCATAAGTTTCCTCCTCATTAAGGGTTAGTTAAATATTTGTTGTAAAAAAGCTGCCGCTTCTTTAATACTATCTTCTGCTTGTGGGCTGACACCAATTTGATCTCCAAAGCCATGTCCCATACCCCTATAAATAATTGTTTTCACCTCACGTCCAGCTGCTTTCAGTGTCTTCGCATATGCGAAGTCTTCAAAAACAAGGAAGTCATGCTCGCCGAACATTAATAAGGTCGGTGCTATATCGTGTTGATCATCAAGTAATGGTGAAGCATAAATATGTTCTTTCGGTAAGTGACCTTGTAAGTAGACTTCCTCCAGCATATTTGTTTGTGCATCCTGGTCGCCCCCCAAGGCACCAGTCATCATACTTAAAACTACGTCTAAAACCTTGCCATGCTTTTTACTTCGATGGTATTTCGAAATATCTACACCCTTATAGAACTCTGTGGTTTCTCCAGATATGTTCACCGCTGGATAATATAGCACTCTAGCTTTTACCATGTCTGTGCCTTCATCACGATCACGCAAGGTCACTGCCGCTGCTAGGTTTCCACCTGCTGAATCGCCAGATACCGCCATACGGGAACTATCGCCGCCATATTCTGCTGCATGGTCTCTTGCCCAAACGGTTGCGTAGAAGCAATCATCTAATGGCTGAGGATAATGATTCTCAGGACAAAGTCTGTACTCCACATTAAAAGCAAGACAGTCATAATTTTGAACTAAAAGCTTACACATCTGTTCAACAATATCTGCACTTCCTCCAAAAAAACCGCCGCCATGATAATAAACAAATACAGGAATGTTTTCCCCAGCATTCTCTCTTTTATAGATGCGTACAGGAACCTCATATCCATCAGCACTTTTTACACATACATGAGTAGTGGTAACTCCCTCATCTGCAATGTAGTCACCTTTGTATTGATTGAACATTTTGCGCATTGGCATAACCGCTTCTAATGTGCTTTGTGGTTTTTTACGCTTAGACATAAGCTTTGCCATAATGGGCATCATCTTCATCGACTTATAAAGTCTTGGATCCATGTCGCCATCTTCGCCACCCTCTGGAATTGGCTTTAGCAAAACCTCCAAGCCATTATACTCTACCCAAGTAGCTTTTGATTGAAGACTATCCAAGATTTCCTTGCTATATCTTCTTCCCATAGTGAAACCTCCCAAAAAATATCTTTTATACTTTAAAAATATATCATTTATTACATTGTGTATTGCACATTTGTTCTTTTTCTTGTAATATTGTATTCAGAGGTGATAAAATGTTACAAAATGATATGCAATATTTACTAAAAAGCTTCTCAAAAACTACCAGACTTAGCATTCGGCTTCATCAAGATGGTAAACAAATCTATTACTATTCTCACGCTGGTCTTGTTCCCGATCCTGCGGGTGCTGTTTTAGATACCATTATATCATTCCCGCATCAAGCCGGAGTTATTACAACTTCGTTATTTCAGCATTACGGTTATGTCCGTTTACCTGCTAATCAATTACTAATTATTGGGCCAACTGCTGCCTTTTCCGAAAACCAGCAAGAATTTGAAAATCTTACCTTTTTATTAGATGTCGATTCAGCTCAAGCAGAAGAATATTTATATGCTCTTTGTTGCGCTCCCGAAATACCAGCTCAGCACATTGCTTGGATGCTTTCTTTTTTTGTTACTGCCTTAAAAGGAAAAGCTTTTGATGTAGAAAATGTTTATATTGATACCAAAAACAGAGAGTTAAAAGAACCAATTGCCCATGACCATACACAGGAAATCTTTAACTCCCTTGAAGACCAAGATTTGTCAGAGATGGTTTTGAGCAGTTATCGCTTTGAAGGCTTGGCTAATTTATACGTTCGAAATGGACAACCCGAGCATTTGATAGAACTCTTTGATTCCGTTCCACCAATCCAAGCCGGAAAAATGGCGGGTGACACCTTGCGCCAATACAAAAATATGCTTATCTGTTCCGCTACTACAATGTCTAGAGCTGCTATTGAGGGTGGTTTAGACCCCCAATCCGCATTTAAACTTTCTGATCTTTATATTCAAAAGGGCGAAGTCATGCGAAACCCTACTTCTGTGATGGCACTTATTCGTGAAATGGCAGGGGACATGGCTGAACGAGTACGTTCTAAAAACAATGGAAATGTAAAGGATTCCAAACTATTTAATTCATGCACAACCTACATAAACAAGCATCTTTTTAGCCGAATTGACACCGCTACCATGGCAGAAGAATTAGGCCTTTCTCGTTCCTATTTAAGCAAAGAGTTTCATGCACAGACAGGGAAGACATTATCCGAGTTTATTCTCGAACAAAAAATTACAGAAGCAAAAAAACTTTTACGTTACACAAATAAGAGCATTTCAAATATTGCCATGCACCTTGCCTTTTCTTCTCAAAGTCATTTCCAAAATACCTTCAAAAAATGTGTAGGCATGACACCACTGGAATATAAAAAATTACCAACCACACTTTAACATCAAAAAAGGATACGACTATTGTATAAATAATCGTATCCTTTCTATTCGCACTTATAATTAATCTAAATGAAACACTGTTTTTAAGTCCTTACTAATTGGGCTATTATCTGGATTGGTTTCCATAATATCTGCCATAAAATCCCACCACTTGCGATTAATAGCCGTATCAGCTCCATTACTCCACAACTGCTCATCCTCAATCTCAATACATCCGAACAAAGTCAATGTTTCTTTGTCTAAAAATATAGTATAATTTTTTCCTCCATGCTGATGTATCATGTCTTGCATTTCAGGCCAAAGCTCGTTATGTCTTTTTTCATACTCCGCTTCCTGTCCAGGAAATAATTTCATTTTAAATCCCTTAATCATCTAAGCAACCTGCCTTTCTAAGCATATTTGTAAATTCATTCCTATTACATATATTTTAGCATATACGTTTCTGATTTCTACAAATTTAGTTGCATGTTCTACGCATTTTCAATCATTCCTTTTTAGTCATGTACAATGTTATGCATCCAAACACCTTTTTTGAGTAAATAAAAACCTACACTACATTTTATAATTTCTATCATCTGACAAGCAAAGTAAAGTGGAATAATAGGTAATCCTGTAAAGCGACTAAGAACAAATGCAAATGGTATACTTACCACCCACATAAATACACTATCGAAAATAAATGTAATAATGGTTTTTCCGCCTGAACGTAAGGTAAAGTAGGTTGCATGCATAAAAGCATTCATTGGCATACAAATCGCCAACACTCTAATAAGCCATGTTGCTAGGTCTTTAACATCTTGACTCGTATTATACAACCTAGGAAACGCTGGTGCTGCAATTGCAAGAATCCCGCCAATAACAACACATGCCGTTACTGAGAACGCAATTAACTTCGTATCCGTATCTCTTGCCTCTTCCATTTTTCCAGCGCCTAAGAGCTGACCTACTAAAATGGAAACCGCGCTGCCAATCGCAATATATAATACATTAAACACATTTGATATGGTTGATGAAATATTTAACGCTGCTACTGCCGAAAGTCCTCTGATAGAATAACACTGCATAAGCGTCGCCATACCAGCCGCCCACAAAATCTCATTAAGCATTAGTGGCGTTCCCTTAATCAATATCTTAATCACTAGCTCTCGAGGTATATATAAGCTCTTATATGCCGCCATAATATACTTATTCTTTTCTTTATGCGCATGTACCCAGCCGATGACAATCGCTGTCTCAATGAAACGTGCAATTACCGTTGCAATAGCCGCACCTACTACTCCTAATGCAGGGGCTCCAAACTTACCAAAAATAAGTACGTAATTCAATGATAGATTAACAATTACCGCTACAATACCTGCTATCATAGGAACAACTGTCTCTCCACACTCACGCATGGTGCTTGTATATACCTGCTCAATTGCGAAAGGTACCATACCAATCAACATAACACCTAAATACTGTTTTGCATAATGTAAGGTTGCTGCAATTTCTGCTGGATCACCTTCTCCCTGCAAATAAAGCATGATTAGGTTATCTCCAAAAAACAAAAACAATGTTACCGCAGTCACCAATAAAATTGCTGTGGTTATCAGCTTAAAACGAAAGGTATGTCGCACCCCTTCATGTTTGCCCGAACCGAAGAACTGGGCGCCAAAGATACCAGCACCTGAAATAGCACCGAAAACACTAATATTAAACACAAAAATAAGCTGGTTGACAATGGCAACTCCTGACATAGGCTCAGTTCCCACACTTCCAACCATAATATTATCTAATAAACTTACAAAGTTTGTAATTCCGTTTTGTATCATAATAGGCACTGCAATTGCTAGTACCTTTTTGTAAAATTCCTTATTTCCTATAAACTTTTTCATTTTCCTAATTAACTCCTCGTATTTCTACTCTCTCCATATAATTTCGTAGTGTTACAGCAAAAATGTCCATTTCTTCTTTTGTGTGCTGGGTAAAACCACCCTGTATTACATTTTCACTATCTCTATATGCCTGCAAGAAATATGCTTTGTTTCCCTTAAGCCACTGCCCTATTTTTTCAAAGTCTTCCTTCTCATGAAGCCCTCTGACCACTGTTGTTCGAAACTCATAGGAAGTCTCGTTTCCCATTAAAAGCTGTGCACTAGCTTCAATTCTACCTATATCCATTGACGCCAATCCACAAGCCCTGGCATAATTTTCCTTTGACGCTTTTATATCCATTGCCACATAGTCTAGCATACGATCTTTGAAAAGCATTTCAAGAACCTCAGGTGCCGAACCATTAGTATCTAGCTTTACCAAATAACCCATCTCTTTTATTCTATCTATAAGTTTGGGCAAATCACGCTGTAATGTAGGCTCTCCGCCAGTAATGCATACTCCGTCCAATATCCCTTTTCGTTTTTCCAAAAACGCAAATAACTCTTCCTCAGAAATCAGTGGAACCTTATGTGGATTTAAGACCAAGTCCCCATTGTGACAAAACGGACAACAAAAATTACAGCCTCCCGTAAATACAGTGGCTGCTACATGCTCTGGGTAATCTAATAATGTAGTTTTATTTAGTCCACAAATCTGCATTTTTATCTCTTTACTGTTTCTCGGTCGCATTGACGCTTCATCGTTTGCTTAGTATAATACACAGTATATATATTTTTTAAAATATAAGCAATGTACATTTTTGCCAAACTCCTGTATTATTTGGCACGGTGTATTGCCTAAATCATAGAAATGGAGATTTTATGCTAACCGCTAACGAAAAATACATGAAAGCCGCAATCAAAGAAGCTAAGAAAGCTCTTGCTTTAGGTGAAGTTCCCATTGGCTGTGTTATTGTATATGAAGATAAAATTATCGGGCGAGGCTACAACCGTCGTAATACAGACAAAAACACTCTTGCTCATGCTGAAATTACTGCTATCAATAAGGCTAGCAAAAAGCTAGGAGATTGGCGTTTAGAGGATTGCACTCTATATGTAACCCTGGAGCCTTGTCAAATGTGCTCTGGCGCCATAGTTCAGGCTCGGATTCCCAAAGTAGTGATGGGATCCATGAACCCTAAAGCTGGTTGTGCCGGGTCCATCATAAATATTTTAGACATGCCTGAGTTTAATCATCAGGTAGAAATAGAAAAAGATGTTTTACACGAAGAATGCAGTACCATGCTAACAGATTTTTTCAAAAGCCTGCGTCAACGTAACAAAGCTATAAAGGAAGCCACGGAGGTTAAATGATAACTTCTAGGCTTCCTTCTTTATTTTATTCTTCTGGAAGATAGGTTGGAGCATTTTTAGGGCTCTTTCCTTTTATTACCTTATGGTAATATGCATAAGTCATTGGGTCATCCTTCTTTAAAACATCTGCATCTACTACTTTTCCTAAAAATACCGTATGTGTTTCGGTTTCCATTTTATCAATGACGTCACACACAACATAGGCACAAGCATCCTTCACAATTGGCATAAATGCCTTCATTTCATGTTCGATACTTTCAAATTTATTCACATCTCTTCCACTTTGAAAACCGAAGGTCCCAATAATAGTTGGTTCTGAATTCTCACCCAAAATTGATAGTGCAAATTTTCCACTCTCTTTAATACAACCATTTGTATAATTATTGTGATTAATGCTAATTGCTATAGTAGCTGGATCCGAAGTGATCTGCATCGCACTATTCGCTGTGCAACCTGTCATTCTTCCATTATCCCATGTACTAACAATGTAAACCCCGTACGAAAAACTTCTAAATGCGTTACTGTTCATAATAGACCTCCTTAAAATCAATATTAGTAATCATTACTATTTCATAATAACCTTTTTTCTTGCTTTTGTAAAGTATTTTATCACAAATAACCTTACCCACCCTCACTTTACATTCAATTGACATTTGTAAAATATAATTTACTTGGAAATAAGCTTACTTTTACCTATAATTAAGATTGAATTTACATACCTACATTTTAGGAGGAAACAGATGACATTAGAATTAGTATTGACACTTTTTGGCGGGCTTGCATTGTTCTTATATGGTATGAACATGATGAGCACCAATCTTGAAGCCGTTGCTGGTAATCGAATGAAGGATATTCTAGAACGCCTAACTTCCAATCGTTTTCTTGGAGTTTTAGTTGGCGCTGGTATCACCGCAATCATTCAATCATCTTCGGCAACTACAGTTATGGTCGTTGGTTTTGTTAATTCCAGTCTTATGACCTTAAACCAAGCTGTTTGGATTATCATGGGTGCCAATATCGGCACTACTATTACTGGTCAATTAATTGCCCTAGATGTAGGATTAATTGCCCCAGCAATTGCCTTTGTCGGCGTTATTATGGCGGTATTTATTAAAAATAAAAAAGCCCAAGCTACTGGCGGTATTATTGCTGGTCTAGGTATTCTTTTTATTGGTATGAATCTAATGAGCGATTCTATGATGCCTCTTAGAACTTCTGAAACCTTTATTGATCTTATGACCAAGTTTAAAAATCCATTTATAGGTATTATGGTTGGTATGGTATTTACAGCTATTATCCAGTCATCTTCTGCCTCAGTTGGTATCTTACAAGCCTTGGCATTAAGTGGTCTTATTGGCCTAGACGGCGCTGTTTATGTATTGTTTGGACAAAACATTGGAACATGTATTACCGCAGTTTTAGCTTCTATCGGCACAAGCCGTAACGCAAAGCGTACTACTATCATTCACCTTATGTTTAATATTATTGGAACCATTGTCTTTGTGTTTATTGCTTCCCTTACCCCATTCGTTCCTTGGATGCAATCATTTACCAGTAATCCAGCCGCACAAATTGCCAATGTTCACACCATTTTCAATATAACAACAACTTTACTACTTCTTCCCTTTGGTAATGCACTTGCTGCTGCTGCAGTTAAAATCTTACCAGATAAAAAAGCTTCTACTCCCGATGAAGACAAATGGTTTAATGACATTGTTAACTCACAGCATACCCTTGGTGTATCAACCATCGCACTTAATGGGCTTAAGGAAGATATGAAAGCAATGCTATTACTTGCTGTTGAAAATGTAAAAGACAGTTTTGATTCTATCATAACAGGAAATATCTCTTCTTTTGAAAAGATTGAAAGCAGAGAAGACGAAATCGATCTTTATAATGTAAAGCTAACCAAAAGAATTTCCAAAATTCTTACTATAGAGCAATCCCTACGTGATATAAACGCCACCAATCAAATTTTTAGAATTATTGGTAATATTGAGCGTGTTGGGGATCACGCAATGAATCTTGCTGAATACTCTGTAACATTGGATCAAAAACAATTACATCTTTCTGAAGATGCCATTAATGAAGTACAAGAAATGAAACGTATTTCCATGCAAGCCTTAGATGCGCTTATGTCTGTAGATAGTAATAATAGTAATGCAGTATTAGACAATGCCATTGTTTTTGAAGAGCAAATTGATCAAACCACCGCTCAGTTCCGTGAAAATCAAATAGCTCGTATTCGTTCTGGTTCATGCAATATCGAGACCTCCATTCTGTATACAGAAATGCTTACCGATTATGAAAGAATTGGAGATCATATATTAAATATAGCTGAAGCCTTCCCTATTGTGGAAAGTTAATACGCTAGTCCTTGACAAACTAACTTAAAACCGATAAACTAAGAAAGCCGTGTATGTATCTTTTGGCGGGCTTTCCTATGGCTGGCCTCTGCAAGTGGCGATGAAGTTTGGGTCTTACGCAATGGAAATCTACGAACCGTGTCAGGTTGGGAACAAAGCAGCACTAAGTAGAATTTTCCATGTGCCGTAAGGGTGCCTGGCGGAGTTAACTGCAGAGGTAACGCATAGGATAGTCCACCCAAAGATACATGCACGGCTTTTTATTTTATAAACTGGAGGGCTTTATGGATTTTCAAACTCTTTTTGAATCCTGCACTCTCTGTCCTAGAGAATGCCATGTGGATCGTTTTCATGGAAAAACTGGATATTGTGGACAAAGCTCTAATCTTTTTGCCGCTAGAGCCTCCCTTCATATGTGGGAAGAACCATGTATTTCAGGAGAACACGGGTCTGGAACCGTATTTTTTTCTGGCTGTCCTCTAGGTTGTATTTATTGTCAAAATCACAACATTGCCATCGGCAAGACCGGAAAATCTATTAGCACTAAGCGTTTATCTGCTATTTTTCTAGAGTTGCAAGAAAAAGGAGCCCACAACATTAACCTTGTGACCCCCACTCACTTTATCCCCCAAATTGTAGAAGCATTAATCCAGAGCAAAAAGGATGGTTTAAACTTACCTATCATTTATAATACAAGCTCTTATGAAAAAAGTGACACCCTTCGTCTGTTAGACGGGTTAATCGATATATACTTACCTGATTTAAAATATGTCTCCTCTTTACTGAGCAAACGTTATTCTAATGCTCCCGATTACTTTTCTTTTGCAAAAGATGCCATACAGGAAATGTATCGTCAAGTAGGTAACCCTATTTTTGACGCTTCCACTGGCCTTATGAAGCGTGGAATGATTGTTAGGCATCTTATTTTGCCTAACTGCTTGGATGACTCTAAAGTGGTGCTAAAATACCTTTTTGATACCTATGGAAACGATATTTTTATTAGTATTATGAATCAATATACTCCTGTTTCATACTTTGAAAATCATCCCGAGCTTAATCGAACCTTATCTCAAGAAGAATATGATAGCGTTGTGGATTATGCCCTTGAGCTAGGTATTGAAAATGGTTTTATTCAGGAGGGCGAAACCGCCTCTGAAAGTTTTATTCCCCCTTTTGACTGCGAAGGAATTTGAGTTTTAGATTTCAACTCCTACCATATAATATCCAAAGCTTCCCTCCACAAACGGGCTGCTCGCTCCTTCAAAACCTTCAAATCCAAACATAAGCGCTACTTGCTTCTCTCTTTCATGATAAATTCCAGGAACTCCTAGGAAATAACGAGAAGTGGCGCTATTTTCTTGTTTTCCCAAAATCACATGTCCATAGTTATAATATCCATGCAGCAAAAAGCTGTTGCTTACAAGATTTTGATAACGTTCTGCTAAAATAATAAAGTCCCTTGGAATAATTGATATGTATGCTCTATTGTCTCCAAATGGATAGACTAGCTTATATATCTCTTGTAATTGTTTCCATTTGTCATCATAAATAGGTTTTATCACTTCTTTGTCAGCAGCTTTTGTTTCTACTGGCAATGGCTTTTCAGAAACCACCCTTTCAGGCACCGCTTCTATCGAAACCGCTTCTACTAGCACTGGCTTCTCAAGCACTGGCTTCTCAGGCACTGGCTTCTCAGGCACTGGCTCCACAGGTATTATCTCTTCTACTACCGTATTTTTCTTTACTTCTTCTGGTTCTGCCTGAGTCTCTCGCCAAAAGTTTTTTAAAATCCTATTTTCGGATAATTTTATACTGACACCATCTAAATCACCATATTTTATTCCCGAACCAGCCATATTTTCCGCATTCCAAATAGAGGCATAATTGCCTGTCCCATATTGAATCATTATGGTATCCACCTTATGCTCTCTTCCTCTCGCATATAAATAAAGCTCACCATGCAAAGTGTCTGTAGGGTAAAGGCCCCTAATATTCATTATGGCTCTACATTCGCTGTCACGCACTTCTAGCTTTACAAACCCGCCATTTTTTATTTTATTTCCTCTTTCAAGGTAGTCCAAATAAATTACTTTCTTATCATAAAAGCTCATATAAAAACCCCCGAATACAATTCTATATATAATTGTATTCGGGGGGTATCTCTTAATATTCCATTGAATCTAAATATTTCATATAATTTACAACCATTAATGCAATTTTGAAGGTCAAAGCATCATCAAAAGTTCTTACATCTAGTCCTGTGCTCTTTTGCAGCTTCTCAATTCTATATACTAACGTGTTTCTATGAACAAATAGCTGTCTTGATGTTTCAGATACATTTAAGTTGTTTTCAAAGAACTTATTAATGGTTCCTAGCATTTCATCATCCAGTTCTTCTGGTATACTATCACCAAAAATCTCTTGAATAAAAATCCTGCATAGGTTAATTGGCAACTGATAAATCAGTCTACCAATACCCAGAGTTGTATAAGCAACTACATTTTTTTCTGCATAGAAGATTTTTCCTACATCCAATGCCATCTTTGCTTCCTTGTATGACTTGGATACATCCTTTAGCTCTAGAACTACCGTACCAAAGGATACACGTACATTTAGCATAGCCTCTGTATTCATCATATCTACTATTGTGTTTGCTATCATTAGTAGAGATTCATGAGTATCATCCTCTTCTAATGATTTCACAAGAATAACACTACTTTCATCGACAGCCGTTATATAATCTCCATTCTGATTGGAGAACATTCCTTTTAGAAGTTCGGTTACGATGCCATCCTTTTCAACTCTAGTTTCTATCAAAAAGACCGCTCTTCTTCCATTAACATCAATATGAAGCTTTTTCGCACGATTATAAATATCTACAAGTAGCAGATTATCTAATAAAAGATTCTGGAAAAAGTTGTTACGGTCAAATCTTTCTTTATATGCAACGATTAGATTTTGAAGCTGTGATACCGCTATCTTTCCAACCATATATACATCATCACTTAAGCCTCTAGCGACTAATACATATATTAACTCGCCTTCGTCTAATATTTTTAGCAGATGATGAGAGCCGATAACCTGGCTATCTGCTGGAGACGAAGCAAATCCGCTAATTAAATCTGCCCTAATCTCTGTCATTTCCATGGTTCCTGCCACAAGGTGTCCTGTTAAATCATATACACATAAATCAACCTTAGTTATTGTTTTTAGTTCGTCTATGCTTATCTGAATGATTTGGCTTGAAATCATTTTTGTTTTCCTTTCCACATAAATGGTTTATTGTTTTTAGTTAGTTTTATACCCTTTATGATATCTCATTTTGCAGATTGTCGCAAGTTTTTATTGCACGGAACATTTTATATAAAAAAGAGGAATGCTAGGCATTCCTCTTTCATTTGTTATTGTATTAGTTTGTAACAACCTGCTCTGTTTCTTTATCAAACACGTGAATTTTTTCTACGTCGATAGCAAACTTAACTGTATCGCCAGGTCTTGCTGTTGTACGAGAATCAACTCTTGCTGTCATAGGGAACTCTTCTAAATCGAAGTATAAGTAAACTTCAGCACCAAGTAATTCGTATACTTTAACTGTTGTTTCAAATACGCTCTGAGGAGAAGCTTCGATGTACATTTCTGAATCATATACGTCTTCTGGACGAATACCAAATGTAACAACTTTGCCGTTATATCCGCCTTCGATTAATTTTTTAGATTTTGCTGGAGGAAGTGGAATAGAGTGTCCAGCAATCTTTAAGCTTGCTACTTCACCGCTTACTTCAACAGTTGCATCTAAGAAGTTCATCTGAGGTGATCCCATGAAACCAGCAACGAATAGGTTCTGTGGTCTGTCATATAAGTTTTGAGGTGTATCTACCTGCTGTACAAGACCATCTTTCATAACTACGATTCTGGTACCTAATGTCATAGCTTCTGTCTGATCATGTGTTACATAGATGATGGTAGTACCTAATCTCTGATGTAATTTTGCAATTTCGATACGCATCTGTACACGAAGTTTTGCATCTAAGTTTGAAAGAGGCTCATCCATAAGGAAAACCTTAGGATTACGAACGATAGCACGACCCATAGCAACACGCTGTCTCTGACCACCTGATAAAGCTTTAGGTTTTCTGTCAAGAAGTGGTGTTAAGTCAAGGATCTTAGCTGCATCTTTAACCATTTTGTCGATCTGATCTTTTGGAACTTTTCTTAATTTAAGACCAAAAGCCATATTGTCATATACTGACATATGAGGATATAACGCGTAGTTCTGGAATACCATTGCGATATCTCTATCTTTAGGTTCTACATCGTTAACAATTCTGTCTCCGATTCTTAATTCACCTGATGAAATGTCTTCAAGACCTGCGATCATACGAAGAGTTGTAGATTTACCACAACCTGAAGGTCCTACGAAGATAATAAATTCTTGGTCTGCGATTTCTAGATTGAAATCTTTTACTGCTTCAAATCCGTTAGGATAAACTTTGCAGATATTTTTTAATGATAAACTTGCCATGTTAATGACTCCTTTCTTACATCGAAACTACTTTTATCTGTCTCTAAGTATAACGAAAAAACTTTAACCATGCTATGCTACTATTTCACAAATATTTTTTTGAAGATTGTAAAAATTGCTTATTTTCATGATTCTTTCAAGACCTTAATGACATATTGAACAAAATAATATGTTCTTATTATACATTTTGAACAAACTAGTTTATTTCCATTTCATCTTGGCAGAATGCTAATTGATTTTTCCCTCGCCTCTTTGCTTTATACAAAGCTCTATCGGCCGCCTTGTAAAGTCCTTCAAAATCTTTGGCATCTGTGGGATATATCGCAGCTCCAATACTTCCTGTGGCAGAATACTTAACATATTCTCCAGCTTGAAAGTTCTTAAATACTCTAATCGCCTTCTGTGCCGCAACATCTTGCGATATATTTTCGTCCACATTCTTTAAAAATATTAAAAATTCATCGCCACCAACTCGTCCCAATATATCTGTTGTCCTAAACTCTGCCTTTATCTGAAGCCCTATTCCCTTTAGAACCTCATCTCCAAAGGCATGACCCATGGTGTCATTTATTTTTTTAAAATTATCAACATCAATTAGAAATAGAATACCGCGTCCCTCTGGATTCTTATTTATATATTCTTTCACTTTTCTTTCTGATGCCATTTTATTATATAAATCTGTCAGCAAATCTGTATCCGCTTTATCTTCAAGAAGCTTACTATCCTCTACTGTCTTCAGTTTCGAAGATAGATTAATGCCAACTAAGGTTCCAAGGAAAATAAGAATCGCTATCGTAAACAGTATGACTAAAGAGCGCGCCTGTTTCCATTCATTTTCTACCTGCTTATCTACATACGCTTTTTTTACCACTGCCACAATATACCAATTTGAAACACCCGAAGGAGCATAGATAACAATCATCTCTCGATTATCAATCTCCATATAAAGACTTCCCGTGTTTCTTTGGCTTATCTCATCCTTTAGGGTGGCTACTAAATCAGCTTCCTTAACCCCTTTATTTAGATCCTCCCATAAGTTTCCGCCACTAGCAAGTACATCCGTAGTATTGCCCACCGCTGCTACTTTATTTCCGTCTCCATCTACCAAGAAATAAACAGAATCCAAACCAAACTCCATCTTTCTAATTATTTGGTTAAGATTACTTACGTTATAATATTGAACAATATAACCTACCACATCATTATTTCTTCTGATGGTCGTACTGCAAACAATTGCGCTTTTTCCTACAATCTTGTCATCTTCTATATAAATAAATTTATGATTATACAAACTGATTTCTTCAAAATACTCTACATATTTTAAATCAACTCTTGCGGCATCTTCAATGCCAGTTCCCCACGCAAACCCTACGCCCTCTTCATTACATATCACCGCCATGTATGAATCAGTAAAATCACAAAGTGATTTTATACCATTTTTAGTCTCTTTGCTATTAATGTCAAAGTTGTCTTTTAACATCTGTGCCATTAAATCACCCGACCGATTCATTATATCCATGGACTTTCCTAACTTCTTTTCATAGGCAGCAACATTTTGTATAAATTTAGCTTCAACCTCACTACGCTCTTTCAAAGATGTTGAATAAAAATATTTTGCTAAAAGTATAATAATAATTACCATTAACGTTAAGAATGGTAACATCCAGCGTAAGATAGTTTCCCTTACTCGCTTATCCTTCATGGATTATGCCTCCGACTACTTAGTCTCGTCCATTACCTCATCACTAAATATTTTTTCTTCCGACTCCTCCTCTGAGGAGTTTTCCCCATTTTCTTCCATTCTCTCTAAAATCTGAGTTTCCAATTTTTTAAATGTCTTATTGTAAAGTAAGGCACTCACATAAACCGGTACAGAAATTCCAAAAAGAAGAACAATCGGAAATGTTTGAAGGCTTATAGCATAAAGCACTACTGGTATTAAATACATAACAATCATTAGTAGTGTTTTGGGAAATTGTAAAATGCTGATTGCAAACGCATTTTTAATGGTAACTGTCATCTTATTCAAAAACTTTGCTTGCAATGCGAACAACCACATTAACGTAAATGTCAGTAAAATTCCAACCGCCATAATAATGCTTCTAATAATTGTATTAACTTCAAATTCTGCGCTATTTTTCATAATCCACAAATCACCTGCAACAATTGCTATAAGCAGCATCGCAAGTAGCCACATCAACGTTGATTGTTTAAAGTTTTCTCTAAACGATTTAAAAAAGTCTTTTGATATGTAGCCTTCTTCATTACGACAAATTTTCAGCGCCACATAGTGCGCAGAAGTAAGAGAAGCACCAATTGTAAAAATTGGTATGCAGCAAACAAGCGTTATAACATTTAGCCACATTAAATCCGCTAATTTATTTAGCACTTGCATAAAAGGACTGTCCAAGTCAAAAAGTTTTCCCATAATAGTATTACTCCTTTTTATTTTGCATTTTCAAACTGTCTCTCCACAATATCATAATTGCTTAAAAGCTGTTTGTAGGTTGCTATTACCTTTTGTTCTTCTTTTTTTGTTTCTTCATATATGTCATCATAAAATGAAATAACCATATCTACGATCTGTCTGTTAAGTGCACCCTTCATTTTTTCTTCATCCAAGATACGAACAAGCTCAAGCTTTGTTTTCTTTGCTCGATAAGGCCTATCGTTCATAAGTGCTGACATAACATCCGCCACTTGCAATATCTGCTGCAAGGTTGTCATTTGAGATTCTTTTAATTTGTTTGGATAACCACTACCATCTCCACGCTCGTGATGCGCACTAATTAGTGCCACCACATCCTGATGCATACGATTCTTAAAGGTTTTTTCAGCAATTTCCACATGAGTTCTTAGTTCTTTTAGCTCCTCTGGGGATAGCTTTCTTGGGGCTTCAATTATATCACTTGGAATTGCCAACATACCCACATCACAAAGTAGCGCTCCATAATAGAGAAGTTCCTTTTCCCTTGCGGGCAAAAACAACTTATCAGAAAGAACATTACAAATGCTTACCCTAGTTACTGTATCCACCACTGTATTCTGGCTTTTAAAACCGAGACAATACATAAGCATTTCTAAATAACCCTTCATTTCTTCATTGCTAAATATCATATAATCGATGATTTCTTGCATCTCTGTTTCAAACTCACCGCTTTTTAGCTTTCGAAAGATTTGATACTTCTCTTCTACATCATAAAAAAGAGCTAAACCTGCGTCTGACAATTTTGTTCCTGCAAACTTTTGGAACATCATATAATCAAAATCATCATCTAAAATCTCTCTATAAATATCCATTCGCTCTGCTATATTTAGATAGGTGCATATTATTTTTATATCTTCTGGTAGCTCATCCGGTATCTCGATATAATCGGTATGATGATATAACAATATCTCTGCAACCTCCTCGTGAGGCGATATATGCTTATAAAATAGATAGCTGTACATGGAATGTGGCAACGTATCCTTTGTTTCATAATAGATCATTTCGTCAAAGTCATCTATTTTATAAAGCCCAATATCATGGAGCATTGTTAAAACAATATAATCTGCCAATTCGTATTTTTGATAGCCACCTTTTTGAGACAGCATTTTATAAAGTATGTACGCCGTACGGTATCCATGCTCTATTACTTTTTCATCAATAAATTTTAAGGTGTCCTTGATGATATAAAAAATATCT
This sequence comes from Lachnospiraceae bacterium, assembly GCA_031554725.1. Lineage (GTDB taxonomy): Bacteria > Bacillota > Clostridia > Lachnospirales > Lachnospiraceae > JAVBUZ01. Next base: position 28,150 of record JAVBUZ010000086.1, read on the forward strand.
TTGCTTTCAATATATTCCACAACATCCCTCGCTTTTGTGCAACTACATGTTATTAGAGAAACTTTTCCATCGATGTAACTCTTATACCTGCTATTTCTTCTTCGGGCCTGCTTACTCTAAAGCCTAATTTTTTATAAAAGCCTACTGCATAAGGTGCAGCCTTGACTGTCATATATATTTCAACCTTTTCTTCGCGCAAATGCTCACTAAGTCTCGTCATCAACGCTCTTCCTACACCTTGCTTATGATAAGCCTCATCCACAAACAATAAGGAAATATGATTTCCATTACGAACTGAAATTTCACCAATTACTTTTCCTTGATCCAAGGCTACCAGCATTTTATACTTTCCTTGCAAATATAATCTAAATAACTCACCATCATTTAGGAATACGCGAAAGTTCTGAATTCCCATTTGGGTATAATCACTTGCTTCATATTTCATAAAGGTGCGCCAAATAAGCTCAATGGTCTCATTCCATTCCTCTGGACGAATCCAGCGGATTTCGTATTGAGATTCTTCTTCTACTTTCACTCCCACCCATCCTTTTCAAAATACATTTTGAATATTATAAAATAATAGCAAAATCGCTATTGTCTGACAAGTTAATTCCTTCACAATTTATACTTTTTTAATTACTTGCCAACTTGATTTGTAAGAGGTAGACCATTTTCAAGTGCATATGCATTTTCTAACGTCACCCTTGCAATTGCCTCCATAGCATCTTCTGTAAAAAATCCCATATGAGATGTTACAATAACATTTGGAAAGGTCATTAGCCTTGCTAGATGATCGTCGGTAATAATCTCGCTAGAGCAATCCTCATAGAAGATTCCTTCTTCCTCTTCGTAAACATCTAAGCCTACGCCCGAGAACTTCTTTTGTAAAAGTCCCTCAATCAGACTTTCTGTATCAATAAGCCCTCCTCTTGATGTGTTCACTAAGTATACTCCATCTTTCATCCAGCCAATTGTTTCTTTATTTATCATATGCTTTGTTTGTGTTGTAAGCGGACAATGCAAGCTTATTACATCCGATTCATGCATTAACTCTTCTAAGGACACATATTCTACATCTAACTCTGGATTAGGGTAAGGGTCATAAGCTAATACCTTCATCTGAAAACCCTTTAAAATCCGAATCATAGACTGCCCTATTTTACCCGTGCCAATAACGCCTGCAACCTTTTGATTTAAGTCTTTACCCATCAGACCATTTAGGCTCATATTGAAATCTCTAGTTCGATTATATGCCTTGTGGGTAAAACGGTTGACACTAAGTAGTAGTGCCATTGCAAATTCTGCCACCGCTTCTGGCGAATAGCTAGGTACACGGAGTACTGCAATTTTATCTTCCGCGGCCTTTAAATCCACATGGTTAAAACCCGCACTTCTTAGTAAAATTCCCTTTACCTTCATTTGACAAAGCTTCTCTATCATATCTGCATCAATGTCATCATTTACAAAAATACAAATGGCGTCATATGTGTTTGCCAGTCCCACCGTATCCTCATTGCAAGGCAACTCAATAAAACGAATCTCAAATCCATATTCTTCTGCTAAGGGCTTAAACCATTTTATGTCATATGGTTTTGTTCCATAAAAAGCTATTTTCATTTTGATAACCATGCCTTTCCAATACCTAGTGACTTTAGTCAAAGCCAATTTTTGTCTTTGTTTAGTATTTTACTGCATTTATTAAAATTTATTCATATTTATCTTCTGATATGATTAGATCCATCCAATGATAGATGTCCTGCATAACCTGCTCTCTATCTGTTTCATTTAGTAGTTCGTGTCTATCACCCTCGTAAAGCTTTAAGCCTACATTGGTTAAACCAGCATCAAGTAGTGCCTCATATGCACTTTTTACCCCTTTTCCATAATTTCCTACAGGGTCACTGTCTCCCGCCATAACCAAAATCGGTAAATTCTTGGGAATATTCTTTAAATTATCTTTCTTTCTAGCTCTTGAAACAAGTTCTGTTAAAGTTCTAAATCCATTCACCGTAAATACAAAACCACAGTCTTCATCTGCTATATATTCATCTACTTTTTTTGCATCCTTTGTCAACCAGTCTTTATCTGTACGGGGATTCTCTACCCTTTTATTGTAGCTTGAGAAGGTTCCCTTATCTAATAACTTTGCTATATGTTTTTCTCCAAACATAAGCTTCTGAATACCGCACATGAATTTTGAGAACATAAGAAAGGCAGCTGATTCCCTTCCCGTTCCCATTAAGATTGCCGCATTAATTCCTTTTCCATAACGGCAAATGTAATTATTAACCATATAAGACCCCATACTATGACCAATAATAATATATGGTACTC
>JAVBUZ010000239.1:0-22555 GCA_031554725.1 Lachnospiraceae bacterium
ATAAAAAATTGTTTTCAAGTCCTCTTCATATATAATTTCCAGGGCTGATGCCATTCCCTTTGCAATGCTATATGTGCCATAACCATCGTAGTCCTCTACCAGTTCCATGGCCTCATAAAGATCCTCTATTTTTTCTCTATAAAAGATACTGATGTCGTAGTGCTCCCACAGTCCAATTACATCATAATTCTCTAATTCATAAAGTAAAGACGTAATACCTTCAAAGTCTCTTTTGGCATATAGCTCATCTAGCTTGTCAACATTTCTGTCGTACCAGGTATATGCGTTCTCCAGCTTTTCAATACGAATATTATCTTCCGCAAGCTCCAGCGCTTTTTCCGCTTTATATTTACCCGCACCTATGAAACACATGAGCGCAATAATCGCAAGTGTTAGCAAAAGGCTTAGTCTGATTCCTCTCCAAAACGTTTTATTTCCTTCTATATCTAAATCCTCTAAATCATCATGAATGTCTTCAAGCTCACTCATGTACTTTTTTTCTGCATTTCTAAACTGCTGTGCATCGCAATAAGGGCAGATTACTGAATTATCTGGTATTATTGCATAACAATTATGACATTTCATAAACATTCTCCGCTTCTTCTTAGGTATTACGTAAATACTTTTCTCTGGTGATACTATAGTCCAATTGTCTGTTCTAGAGAGATTTTACGATACTGCCCCGTCTTAAGCTCCTCATCTAATTTCAGATTGCCAATTGCCACTCTCTTTAAATACACCACAAAGCACCCAATGCTTCTCATCATTCTTTTCACCTGATGCTTTTTTCCTTCCGAGATTGTTAAGTAACCCGCAGTCACTTCTTGCCTATGTAGATTGCATTTCACAACTTGGCACCCATCCTGTTGCATCTTCTCTTTAAGCTCTGTATAAAGTCCGGTGGTCACAATTTCAATCTTTGCTGGCCTAGTTAGCTCCTCTTCACCAATGTCCACGCCCTGCTCAATGGCCCTAATAGCCTCCTTATCAATTGCTCCAAACACCCAGAAAAAATAGGTTTTTTCCACATGATGCTCTGGGTCCATGAGCCTGTGACTTAGCTGCCCATCGTTTGTAACCAAAAGAAGCCCCTCGGTATCTTTATCTAAACGGCCTACCGCAAATAAGCCTTCCGTATCCACATCCGAAAAAAAATCAAATATGGTTTTATGGAGAACATCACTTTTAGCAGTAATGCAGCCTGCCGGCTTATAAAACATGTAGCAGACGCTCTCTATGTTTTTAATCTCTTTTCCTTGATAGGTCACATCATCTGTTTGCTCATTGATTTCTTCCGCTGGCACACATATGGTCCGTCCATTCACTTGAACTTGCCCATCGTAAATGTATTGCCTGACTTTTTTTCGTGTGCCTATTTGGGCAAGGGATAGGTATTTATCTAGTCGCATGTTGGCTCACTTTCCTTTTAGGCAGATATTTTCCTTAGTTATATCGTGAGCACAGCTCACGATCAACATTCGCCGTTCGCAATGAATAGGCTTCGCCTACTCCCACTCACTAACGCTCATTGTATCATAAAAATGGAGCCTAAAAAAGCGTCGGACGATAGAATTTTTCTTGAATTTGTATAACTAACAAGCTTTTTTTATAGAGTTGTGTTATAATATTGTTGGTAGTAAAGATAGATTGTAAGATATAAGTTTACATTTCTAAAAAGAAAGGCGGTGCTTATAATGCCACAAAAAGGTGAAGTAAAAAAAGAAACAAAAAAGAAAAAAGCTGAGGTACCTGTTGGTCAAACCAAAGTGAAAAAAGACAAAAAGAAATATGATTAAATATATTTCTAAAATGATAAAAGACCACCTTTTGAGAGTCAATGCATGACTTCCCAACGGTGGTCTTTTTATAACTACTCTAGCATAATACTTTTAATTGACTGTTTTCCAACTTGCCTTGAATAAAAAGAAATAATAAGTTCGTAGGATACAATAAATGCCACAAGGGATATGGCTAACGCTTTATAATCAAAACCATATGTTGGCATGTTTTCAAAATTGGCGAAAACTACATCCACCATAATTCTAAGTAGACCATATTGGTATGCCGTTCCAATAGCAAAGCCTATGTACGAAACAGGGCGATAACCACCAAGAATGGAGTTACTGCATTCCTTTTGCGAATACCCAAAGGCTTTCATCATTGCGATTGTCTTTGTATTGGCTTTTACTACGCTTGTTAGGGACATTAGGAGCGTCATATAGGCTAAAATAAGTCCAATTGAAATTATCATCCATGAAAAGGTCTCACTTGCTAGGTCATCCATTGACATAGACATTTGGGTCATTGCCGAAAAGCAGAATGCGGAAAAGCCCACAAAAAACACAAGAATTTTTCTACTTCGTAAAGTATTTTTCTTTAAGTCAGTTAAAAACGGAAATTCCTTCTTTTCGTCTTTGGCTATTTTAATCTTAACCGTTTGTGCTTCCTTAAGCAAATCAATTACAGGACTTTTCATCTTAAGAAGCGCGTACACTACCGCCAAAAGCATAAAAAAAACTGTTGGCAAAACAAGCAAGGAAAAAGAAAGTGCAAAGTGAAACTGCGGTAATATCTCAGGGAAAAGGCCTTCCCCATTTTGCATTTCATAAAAGCTTGGCATATAAACTTCGGCAACCATATATCCTAAAAGAGAGCCGAAAAATACACTTATGCCAAACACCCAAAAGTGCTTTGCAACACGAAATTTAGAATATCCTAATGCTTTCAAAATACCAAGCTCTTTTCCGTGGCTGTCAATATAATTTCTCACATAGAAAATCAGCATTACCACCGTTGTAGCAACTAGACAGCCTCCCGAAACGGCTGCTATCACCTTACCCATTGCTACTTTTGCGTCATACATTATCATTCCCTGAACGGTTGTTATTTCATCCTTTATTTCTACGATATCAATGTTGTAATTTAAAAATAACTGACATACATAAACCGCACATGCTGCTACGATGGTTATTGCGAATAGCTTTGTTAAATCCTTTATTCCTATTACCATATGATTACCATCCAATCTCATAAGCAGTTTTCTGGGTTTCATTTGTATAGACTTCCGAGATTTTTCCGCTGTTCATCTTGATAATTGTTTTAGCCATTTCTGCAATATTGAGATTGTGCGTTACCATTACAATGGTGAAGCCATACTGCTTTTGTAATTTGCAAATATAGTCAAGCACCTGCCTCCCCGTCTGCTCATCTAATGCACCCGTTGGCTCGTCAAGAAACAGAACTTTCGGCTTTTTAGCAAGGGCTCTTGCAACGGATACTCTCTGCTGCTCACCTCCTGAAAGCTCATTTGGATATTTCTGCAGCTTGTCTTTAAGTCCCACTGCTTCAATAACCTGTTTATAGTCTTTATTTGCCGCCAAATCAGCCCCCATCTTTACATTTTTTGCAACATTCATATTGGGTAGCAAATAGTACTGTTGAAAAATAAACCCAATATTCCCCTTTCGAAACTCGGTCAATTTGCTGTCAGAAAGTGTTGTAATATCCTTTCCATCGTAGCTGATTTGACCGCCTTCAGGGCGTTCCAGACCTGACATTACATTTAGAAGCGTAGACTTTCCCGAACCAGAAGCACCCAAAATAACTGCAAAATCCCCATCCTCAATTTTTAAACTAATATTTTTTAACACCTGAAATCGGCTTTCTTCATTTCCATAGAACTTATTTATTCCTTTTATCTCAATCATCCTTTTTTTCCTCTTTCATTTTTTTCAGTAAACTAATAAACACTTCCGTTATCATTTCACTTATTTCTTCACCTGTAAAATGGCACATCTTCGTCGCACATAGGGAAGCTATTCCATGGGTGTAAATCCATAAATGCTTATACAATCTTTCAGCGTCTTTTTCTTCCATTCCATATTCTCGAATAATTGATGCAAGAATTTTATCATAGCTTTCATCTATCATAGGTAGCACGTTGTCAATGCCGGAAGGCCTCGCCTGCTCACTCATAAAAAGAATTTGGAAAAGCTTTGGCTCTTTTATTGCAAAAAGAATGTACTGCGTTCCTACTCCCTTAAAGGCAGGGTTATCAGCTAAGCCTCTTTCCACATATTCCTTATAAACGCCTTTCATATCTTCAAGAACGGCTTGCTGCACCTCTTCCATATTCTCAAACACCGTAAAAATAGGACATGCAGAGCTTCCTAGCTTATTTCCTAAAGCTCTTGCTGTTAAGCTTTCAAAGTTTTCTGCTCTAACAATTTCTAGTGCCGCTTTTGTAATCTGCTCTTTTGTAAATTTCGCTTTTGGTGGCATAATATATACCCTTCTTTCTAAAACCTTTGTTCTATAACAGGTGTTCTAAGTATAATATTTTATTACAGGAATGTCAATAAGCCGACAGGAAATTCCTGTCGGCTTATTGGTTGTATGACATATGAAAATATTAGGATGTAAGTACTAAAGCACAAACATTAAAAATAACACAATCCATGACTTTCTGATATCCCTATTGACAAGCAAGTAAACTGCGCCAAACATAAACCCTGATATGGCTGATAGTATACCGTTGGCTGGGTCAAAAAAACCACGACTAATGATATGTGCTATACCCCAAGTCAAGCCGCAAACAATTCCACCCCAAGGTATATTGGGCTTTTTTGTCCAACTTTCAAATGCTTTTTGACCAAAAACTATTATGAGTAAAAACATTACCGTTTCAACTATGTAATAGATGTATTGAAACACAAACCTCAGCGGTCCGTTTGCAATAAACTCCCTAATTACTTTGAAATTCATACCCCAAGCTATATAGCTCATTACCAAAGAAAGTACAACCGCCAAAATCACGGTACCCCATTGCCAAGCCTTCATCTTTTCGCCTTTTATAAATATGTCAAAGCCCGTTTTGGCTTTTGCAAGTCGCACAAGTAAAACAGCAGAAATACTCCACACGATACAGGTTACTATCCAATGCACAATCATTTGCCAGTGTGGTCCCTGAAAACTTACAACTTCCCCAAAAGCAAGATAGCCAAGCCCTACTACCACAAATTCCAGACCAAGCCCTGAAAATGCACCAAATGCAAGCAGTAAATACTTCCACCCCGAATTTTTTATAAAACTTCCCTTATCCATAAATGTCCCCCTCCAATATAAATAATAATATTATAAGCTCTGATTTGTTACTGGTTTCAACAAAAATATTTTACCATAACCAATCAACTGAGTCCATTCTAGAATTTTACTTATAATTTCTTTATGGGAATATTTATCGGCGCGTGGCTCAGCTTGCTAGAGTGCTCCTTCAGGAATCTTCCTGAAAGCACAGGCTTTTTAGTAACTTTATTAAGGTTAATAAATCACAGGAAAATCCTTGTCATCCCACTTAATCTTCCTGAATCTGGCATGACGGCATGGGTCAAACAGAGGATTATTTCCTGCATATTTACACTGTCCCTTGAAGCATTCCTTGCTTCTAGAATGGTAGATTATCACATCATTTCCCTGCTCATCTACAGTAAAGGAATTGTGACCTGGACCATACTCATCTTCTAAATCATCGGAACACAAAACTGGCTGATCGTATTTTTTCCAAGAGGACTTGCAAAGTACTGGTGCATCCATTGAACACTCTAGCATCCCTACACAATACTCAGGGCCAGTGCCGGCTGCAGAATAAAAAACGATAATTTTATTTTCATGTATCAGTGCCGCCGGCCCCTCATTAACTGCATATCGAACCTTTTCCCATGAATATTCCGGTTGGGTTAAAAGCATAGGAAGTGTCATAAGCTGCCAAGGCTTTTCTATAGACACCTGAGCAATATAGAGACAGGAAATTTTGTTTTCATTTTGTTGTGCCCAGATCACATAGGCCTCATCCTTCACCTCAAAAAAGGTCATATCCAGAGAAAATCCAGTATAGGAAAAGGTATCCTCAGGCAAACCTTTCATTTTTCCCACTTCCTCCCAGGCATCCTCATATGGACTCTGTCCCAGACAACGAAGCACTCGACAATCGAGGTTCCACCAAGACTGCGTGGTGCTGCTGCCTGCATAAAATACATACCATTTTCCGGCTATACAATGGATTTCCGGTGCCCAGATAAACCGGTGTGACTGTGTGTTTTCTCCTGCCTTCCAGATTACCTTTTCGGTACTGTCATCTCGAAGCCCGTCCAAGGTCTTTGCTCGTCGAAGAATTACTCTGTCATAGCCCTCTGTATCCTGCTCGCTTTTCATGGGGTAGGATGCAGTAAAATAATAATACCCATCTGTTCCCTTGGTCACAAAAGGGTCTGCCCGCTCTATAATAAACGGCTCCTGATATTTCATCATCGACTTTACTCCTCCCACAAAAGAACACCATGAGCAGGAATTGTGAATTTAGCTCCAACTGTATAAAGGTTGCCGGACCAAATTTCCACAGCGCTCTCACCAAATGCTTCTACAGGCATAGGCTGTGCTTCCTGAGTGATATTAAATACCGCAGTGTATTTTTTCTCGTCTGATGCAGACTTCCAGATGATGTATTTGTCATCACGGTAGGTTTCCTGTGCTCCTCTGGCTTCCCGATACATCTTGAAAAGCTTCTCATTGGTCAAAAGCATCTCTGACTGTTTATCCAGCTTGGGTAATTCTGCTCCCAGCATCAAAGGAGAGCGGAAGATACACCAGAGACTAAGCATAGTCTTTTGCTCCTCCAGGGTAAAATTGGTATCTCTTTCCTGGCCAAAGCCCTTGCCCAGCTTGCCCATAGGCAGCATGTCGCAATCTGGGTATCCTCCTTCAGTCACAAATTTTTGCCATTTTTTGCATCTATCAAACATATCTAAGAGAGCATCCCAATGATCCCAGAAATCATCGGTGATTCTCCACATATTGGCATTTTCTGTATAGAACTCGTGCTCCTCCACAATTGCAGGTCCCGGAGAAAGGCTGAGCACTATATCGCGACCACATTTGCCAATGGCCTTGTGTAGCATCTTTATCTCTTCCTTACTGGAAGCGGCATCCATTCTGCAAATATCATCACACTTGATAAAATCTACGCCCCACTGAGCATACAACTCCAAAAGGGAATCATAATATTCCTGAGCCCCCTCAGCCTTAGGATCTACGCCATACATATCCGGATTCCAGGCACACATGGAATATGGATTTGCAATCTCATTTGCTGTTACCGTAGTATTTTTAATCTTCGTTCTCTGATAAGCTGCACATCTTGGTATTCCTCGCATAATATGAATACCGAATTTCAAGCCCAAGGAATGCACATACTCTGCCAAAGGTCCAAAGCCCTTCTGTCCTTTAGCGGAAGGGAATCTGCTCTCATCGGGAAGAAGTCTGGAATACTCATCCATTTCCATTTTTGCAAAGGGAACATATTGGTATTTGTCTCTCTGCTGCCCTGCTTCCTTAGAATACCAGGCAATATCTACTACCACGTATTCCCAACCGGCCTTTTTCAAATGCTTCGCCATGTAATAGGCATTTGCCTTCACCTGCTCTTCATTGACCGTAGTATCATAATAATCATAGCTGTTCCACCCCATTGGCGGCTGTACAAATTTGTTTCCCATAAAAAATCTCCTTTCAATAGAAATTATCATAACCCTATAGTATTTGCTTCCTGTGATATTTTCCATGGCTTTATGCGAATACCGCATGTCTAAATGTGACTTTTTTCAAAGTTATATTCTGTTTATTTTATTGACTGATATTTGGGCAAATGGTATGATAATTGCACATTCTAGGCGATTGAAATGATTGATATGAATTTGATTCAAAATCCTAATATAATATTTGAATGCGTACATTATAACTCTTCAGCATATAAGCTAATGTAGTAGTGAAGCATCAACGACTCACTTATTCGTTTCACTCAGATGAATAAATTTTTTCTCAGAAAAGAGGAATCACATGGCTCAAAAAACCTTCGATGAATGCTATTGGTTTACTTATGACTCAAACAAAGACTTGTGTTTGTTTGAGGTGGGTCGCTTTCATTGTCCCACCTCCTACGGATATTGTACCATTATTAGTGATACCTATATTATGCACTTTTTGATTAGATGAAAAGGGAAACTACAATATCGTGGAAAAGAGTATCCCATCAGAGAACGTCAAAGTTTCGTGGTACCAGCAGGTGAGCTGTCCTATTATGAAGCAGACGAAAAGAAACCTTGGGAGTATTTATGGATCCGTTTCCATGGTCCATTGGCCACATCCCTTTTAGAAAAAGCCGGAATCACTCCCGATTGTCCTATCCATACCCCCTCCAGAGACAGTGAAAAAATCGAAAACCTGATAACCCACATCCTGAGAAACTATCAGCGGGAATATGATGCCATAGGTAGCTTGTTTTGCCTATTTCAGGAAATGATAGATTCCTCCCAACATAAAACCTCGGAGAAAAAGCGCCCAAGGAATGACTACACTCAGATGACAATGAACTACATCCAGCTAAAATATACAGAGCCCATAAGTATACAGGAAATTGCCGATTATTGTAGTCTGGACCGCTCCTATCTCACACGTATTTTTAAAAATGAAAAAGGAATATCCCCCCAGGAGTATCTGAGACAGTTTCGCATTGAAAAAGCGAAAGCTCTTCTACTTCGTAGAGAATATTCCATTCAATCGATTGCATATTCTGTGGGATACAATGACCCCTTTGCCTTTTCCAAAGCCTTTAGGCAACTGACAGGGTGCTCTCCAACTGATTTTTTGAAAGATGAGCATCACCATCTGTCATAAAAATTTGTATTGCAATGTCCATTCGGATTCCGCTTCGCTTGAATCGATTTCCCACAAATATAATTCAGTCACTATACAATGACTTCTGTCAGAATTTCGGTCATTTTTTTGACCGAAGTTTTGTCTATATCTCTAGCATATAATAATTTCAAATATCTCTCACAAGTCTTACCCAAGACCATAACGTCATCATTCCAGATATACATTTTGTTTTCATATCATATGCCGCCTCTGTAATTTTTAATCTTTTTAATTTATCAACTACCCATCAACTAAATTAATGCCCAATATAGTATATATCTTTGTAGCTTAGGTGCAGCATTTGAAACTTCACAACGACTCCTCTCTGTATTATCTTCTGTTATGTTCAATTTTCAATTCCGAATTTCAGTGCATTGCAACTTTTTTCGGAATATATTTATTGCATAGTATAGCAAATCCGTACGATACGATGTAAAAGGGAAAAAGTATATCGACACTCCTGCAAAGTATTACTTTGAAGATATTGGTCTAAGAAATGCACGCTTGAATTTCAGACAGCGGGAAGAGAATCACATTATGGAAAATATCATCTACATCGAACTTAGAAGTCGTGGATACCGTGTTGATGTAGGTGTTGTAGAAGCTTATGAAGCAACAAATCAATGAAAACGTGAAAAGAAACTTCTTGAAATAGATTTCATTGCTAACAAAGGGGATAAGAAATACTATATCCAATCTGCATTTGAAATGTCTTCTCCTGAAAAAATAGTACAAGAAAAGAAGTCACTGATAAAACTAAATGACTTTTTCAAAAAGATTGTTGTTATAAAGGAAGATATTAAGCCTCGTACCGATGAACAAGGTATCGTAACCATCGGAATATTTGACTTCTTACTGAATGAAAATATTCTGGAACAAATCTAATGTTAAAAGGCACATACGCAATGCTCAGTTCGAAAATACTTCGCAATGTTCATTCGAATTACGCTTCGCTGTCGGGCTGCGCCCATTGCAATTACCTCGCAATGTTCATTCGAATTACGCTTCGCTACATCCTCATGTGTGGCTGTCGCCACATAAGTCTAAAAATGAAGAGAACCATCCATGAGCGCAAGCGTCCAGGTCTAACTGCTTTCATTTTATCCTTATTGCTGTTTAAGCCATGCCTCAGCTCGATTTCGCTCTGCTCCATCTCGCTGTCGGGCTGCGCCCATTGCAAGTACCTCGCAATGTCCATTAGGATTACGCTTCGCTACATCCTCATGTGTGGCTGTCGCCACATAAGTCTAAAAATGAAGAAAGCCAGCCATGAACGCAAGCGTCCCTGTCTAGCTTTCTTCATTTTTATTCTTACATTGCTCGTAGCTTATTCAAATTCTATCGTCGCGGTAGGTTTTGGACTCATATCGTAGCATACTCTATTAACGTTCTTAACTTCTTTCAAGATTCTGTCTGTTATTTTGAGAAGTATTGGCCATTCTACTTGTTCGATGGTTGCAGTCATTGCATCAATGGTGTTAACGGCCCTAATAATTACCATATATTCAAAGGTTCTGGCATTGTCGCGCATTCCTACTGATTTGAAATCAGGTACTGCGGTAAAATACTGCCAAACAGTTTTATCTAGTCCTGCGTTATGGAATTCTTCACGTAGGATTGCATCGGATTCTCTTACTACTTCCAAACGTTCTTTGGTAATTGCACCGAGACAACGCACGCCTAGGCCTGGGCCTGGGAATGGCTGACGAAATACCATTTCATCTGGTAGTCCAAGTTCAAGTCCACATTGTCTTACTTCGTCTTTAAATAATTGGCGAAGTGGCTCTACTAGTTTAAACTGTAAATCTTCTGGCAAACCGCCTACATTGTGGTGTGACTTTACCATTTTTGCAGTTTTAGTTCCGCTCTCAACGATATCTGGGTAAATAGTTCCTTGTCCAAGGAAATCAACACCTTCGAGTTTACGTGCTTCTTCTTCAAAAATACGGATAAATTCTGTACCAATGATTTTTCTCTTTTGTTCTGGATCTGCAACACCGTCTAACTTGGTTAAATAGCGTTCTGTTGCATCTACATAAATTAGGTTGGCATCCAACTGGTTTCTAAATACTTCGATTACGTCTTCGGATTCACCTTTTCTCATTAGTCCATGATTTACATGTACGCATACAAGCTGCTTGCCAATTGCTTTTAATAAGAGTGCTGCCACTACGGAGCTGTCAACACCGCCAGACAATGCCAATAATACTTTTTTATCGCCTACCTGTTGCTTAACTAATTCGATTTGGTCTGCAACAAAGTTTTTCATATTCCAGTTTGCTTCTGCCTTACATTTATCAAAGACAAATGCTTTCAAGTTAGGCTGTGCTTCTTCCCATGTTGCATAGCTTTCGTCGCATTTTGCCCATTCATGGTCAATTGCCATTACTGGAACTCCCATTTTATAAATATCTTCAAGCACATCAATGCGGATTCCATCAACAATGCGATTTTCTCCTCCATAAATGACAATACCCTTTACATTTGGCAATGCTTGAAGTTCTGCTACTGTGATATCATGAGGGTAAATCTCACTATATACTCCTAATGCTCTGATTTCTCTTGCCAAAACTGTATTTTCTGTACTTCCAAGATCTAAAATTACAATCATATCCTGCTTCATAAATCTTTTTCCTCCTGAATTTAAATCAGTTCGTTAAACACTACTTATTCTAAGATACATGATTCATGAAAATCGCACAAGATATTTTAGTTATTTTTCTATAATAATACTCGCGCTACCCTCTAGGAAATTGCAGTGACAGCCTTTCTTATCTACCAATACCTCTATCAGTGCCCCTTGATATACCAGTCGGAACGAATATCCATCCCAAGCTTTTGGCAATAATGGACGAAGATGGATGCCATCCTCTTTGAACCGCAACCCTGCCAAGCCATATATAAGTGCCATATAGCTTCCACCCATATTGGCTGTGTGAATGCCATCCTTGGTATTGCCATGACTGTCATTCAAATCCAATCCCACTGTATCCGTCAAGTAAGCACTTGCTTTTTCAGCATCACCTAACATTGCTGCCACAATACTGAACATACAGCGTGAAAGAGATGAGTCGTGAGTAGTAATAACCTCGTAATAAGCATAGGAGCGAGCCATAATATCATCGGGAGTCATATCGCAGACATAATAAGCCATTACTGTATCCGCCTGCTTGCAAACCTGATGTCGATATAATGTAAGGGGATGATAATGCAGTAGTAACGGATGGTTTTCGGCTGGTGTGGCAGCAAAATCCCATCTTGGCTTTGTTAGAAAACTGTCATCCTGAGCATGTATTCCCAACTCTTTGTCAAAAGGCAGACGCATCGTACTTGCCGCTTTTGAAAAACTTTCCAATTCCGCCAAATCGCTGCCCAAACGCTGTATATGCTCCTGTCCAATAATGTCTGCTATGTGAATGGCAAATTCTATGTTTTTCTTAGCAAGAGCATTGGTATAGTAATTATTATCTACCATGCATGTATATTCATCTGGTCCGGTAACACTATGGATTCTAAATTCTCCATCCGAAAAATGACCCACATCTAGCCAGAGCCTAGCAATTTCCAGTACAATTTCAGCCCCTTTCTCAGTCATAAAGAGCTTATCACCAGTGGCAAGCCAATACTGTTCCACGGCGTTTGCAACTGCGCCATTGATATGATATGCCGCTGTGCCAGATACAAAGTACCCACTACATTCCTCGCCGTTGATGGTACGCCACGGATAAAGCGCACCTTGGGCATGTCCGAGCGCACGGGCATTATCTCTAGCCTTATCAAGAGTGCGGTAACGGAACTCAATCAGATTTTTACACAGTTCTGGCATTGTAAGCAAGAACACCGGCTGGAGGTACATTTCCGTATCCCAGAAATAGTGACCCTCATAGCCTTCACCTGATAAGCCCTTCGCCGCTACATTGGCATAAACATCACGACCAGCGCTTTGCAGTAGGGCAAATTGGTTATATCGCATGGCTTGGCTTATGTCGCCATGATCATTTACTGTTACCGCGGCATGACTCCAAAATCTATTTAAGTAGTCAGCCTGTTGTTTATATAGATATTCTGAACCATCCTTTATGGCTTGGTTAAGTTTTTCAACCGCACAATTGGCAAAATCAGAACCATGTCGCAAACTGTCACACACAGCAATCATTTTTACCATGCGCAGGGTTTGCCCCTGTGTCACGTCAAACTCGGCAGTATGTATCGCTCCAGTCGTTGTGGTTTCACAGTTAATTTTACCAGTTGGATAAATGCTATGCCCTACTACTGTACATACCGACAATCCAGAACGGGAGGTTCGGGAAGTAATGTGGGATATAACATTTTCGGAGTCATTGACCTGAGCAACCTCCTCTACCAACATATTTTGCACACTGTGGGAGGCCAAACGGGGATCCTCAGGGTCACTGTAGTTACGCACATTACCTTCGTGGTAAGATACAAGGCGTAGATGGGATGCCTGATTTCGAGGCGTTACCTGGTAATCTATCATTAGAATAGATGGGCGTTCAAAACATGCCATCCGCTTAATTTCTATCTCAAACTCACAGCCATTCTTGGCTTGCCAGATTACGTGACGGTTATACGTTCCATTTTCAAAATCCAGTTCGCGTTTGCTGTCTACTATACCTCCGTCAAACATGGAGAAACGCTGGCCATCGGCAAACAGCTCCAAACCTTGAACGTCGGCGAGATTTACCATGGTTTGCTTTTTATCCACCAGACCATGTAGTGGCTCTGCCTGTTTCATATCAACAATATCATAAAAGCCGTTAGCGTATAATCCGCGTACGGAGGGGATGTTTTTGGGGTATCCCTCTTCAAAGCCTGCACGTAGCCCGATGTAGCCGTTTGCCACGCTGAAAATGGATTCGGCACACAGCAGTGCCTGTGGCTCTAAAGGAATGGGTGATTGAATATGATTCAATGTATTATCCTCCTACTATTCGCTGGGTACTGTAATAAGTACTCGCCCATATTTAGCAAAGCGCGTATTCTGGCGGTGTCCATATTCTGCAGTACCATCCACAATGGACCCGGCACACAAGATATATTCATCAAGGTAACTTTTGTCAATTGGCTTTTTATGGTGTCCTGGCCAAATTTCATCAAAACTCTCAGACAAATCCCGTAGTCGTTTTACTGATGCAAGATAGACCTCTGGCGTGGATGCCTTATCCATGTGTAGTAAAATTCCCCAGTCGCATATGGTGTCACCGCTAAAAAGGCGACGGTTTTCACGATCTAGGACGCACAAGGAGCCTTGAGTATGTCCTGGTGTGGTAATTACCTCCAACTGCCGACCACCAAGATCAAAAATATGCCCGTCCTGAATAAACTCATAAACACCTTCCGCAGTGGTATCACGCAAAATTGCCTCAAACTCACGTTTTAATAGAAAACGCACTGCACCAGGCATGGAATCATTCAACATGCCTTTCAGATAAGAGGGTGTTGTTTGCAGTGAAAGTAATTCCCTGTCATCCTCAGCCAGATATATTTTCGTAAAAAGACGGTTACCACCAATATGGTCTAAGTGGGCATGGGTACATAATACCTCGATTGGCTTGTCGGTTAGGCTCTTTACTGCTTCGGCAAACCCTGGCAGCGCCATACAAGTATCAATTAGCAACGCCTTATCCTTTCCGACAATCAGATAAGCACTGGCCTCGCTGGTCAGCAAATGCTGTTCAATTAGCCATGTATCAGCACCGATTTGTTTTGTAATATGCTTAACTTTTTTCATCCCGTTTCCTCCTAAGATTGATTATTCAATAAACGTTTCACATCCTCCATTGTCAGACGCTTTGGCAAAGGCTCTGCCTCATCATAGCGCAAGGTCTGCACGCCGAAAGCCAGACGCGCTGTTGGTGCAAGTAGCGGGTTTCCTAGGAGCTTTGCCTCTGCCCCACGTCCCTGTGCCACTTCGGCTCCGCTATATTGCGCATTACCAGTACACAGCATCTCTTCTCCATATATAGCAGGGTGTGCCACATAAAAATACTGACCGGAAGGTAGTTTGCGCAAAAAGCTCGCTATGTTTTTGCCCATACTCGCAAAGTCTGGCGGTATCTGGTAAAAATACATGTGGTCAAGTAAGCCCTTGCTTTTTGCAAAAGCCGCCATTGCCTCATCTAGACCCGGAATATGTGCCTCAAAAAACATATGTGAATCCATGTAACGCACGTCAAAGCCTAGGCGCGTAAGCTTATCTAGTTGAGCCGAAAGCTCCGCTATTGCTGTCTCTACGCTTGGCTTGGATGTATCAAATAAGCTGGGATCTGCCAAAAAATTTCCGTTATTATCCACAAGCCCACTACATTGTTCAGCGGGTAAAACTGGTTTCCACTTTACCTTGTCCCACTCCGCATTAAGGGTGCCATGCAGGCCAAAACACATCTTTTTACTGCCTGCAAACATACAAGCCGCCTCTTCGATAAACCCTCCCGGTGCCATCAAAGAAACATTTTTAATGAAGCCTGCTTTAATCGCTTTGGCAATGGCGAGATTGGCTGCGTGGGAAGAACCTGCATCATCCGCACGGGCAATCAAACGAATATTTTTCATAATTCCTCCCATCTTAGTCTTTAAATGTACTACCCAGAAGCTTCTGGGCTTCTTCTTTTGTGATTTCACCAGAATTTGCGGCTGCCATAATCTGCACACTCTTATCCCGCAGCTTATATTTTGCAAAAATTGGTAAAGAGAGAAATCCCCCCACAACAGGGGAGAGAATATATAGCACCCAGATAGCATCCAATGCTGACTGAGGCTGGGTAACTCCACTACCTTCTGCAAAGCCGAATGCCGCTAAGATAAACATAGCAATGGCAGCAGGCAAGGCATTCATAAACTTAAATACAAAGGTCTGGATAGAATAAGCTGTGCCTTGAAGACGTTTGCCAGTTTTGTACTCGCCATATTCTACAAAGTCACCTGTAAATTGTAGCTGTAAGACCATCTGAAAACCAAAGAAAAGACCGCGTATCAGCATCAGAATATTGAACAGCGCCATATTTTGATAACCCACAAAATAGATAATGACATTCATTACATTGTGCCCAATAATACCAAACATCAGTAAATGGAACTTATCAAAGCGCTTGGTAAACATCGGCATCAGCATGGCTATCACAAGGGCAGGTAATACCATAAAAAGAGTCAGACTGGTAACCATTCCCATATCGCCAAGACAATGGATAGCAAAGTAGGCAATAACAGTGTTAGTCATGCTGGTCACGCTGAGTAACATAATTCCGGCAAAACCAATCCCCAAATACTTATTTTCTTTGACATATTGAATCATCGCGCGGATGGTAACTTCTTCTGTATCCTTATTAATATAGCGTTCCTTGGCAAAACGGCTCATAAAGAACATCAAAATAGCTGAAACTACAGCAATTCCTACAGCAGTAGGGAAAGCCCCAATGATTGGATAAACCTGTGGCACAACAACTGAAATAAGAATAATCGTCAGCGTCGAGAGCACAGTGTTGCGGGACATAATGTTAATACGTTCATGGACCTGATCGGTAACTGCCGAAGTCATGGCAAAAATTGGTACATCGCACATTGTATAAGCCACATCATATAGCAGATAGGCTATAAATGCCCAAAGGAACTTCATTTCCATCGACAGGCTATTAGGAATTGCAAAAAGTAATAGAATAACTAACGGCAACATAACATTTGCAGCGCGTAGCCACGGTAGAAATTTTCCACTGCCGAGGGAGGTTTTATCTACAATTGCTCCGAAAATAGGATCATTAATAGCATCCCAAATACGGGCAACCAGAAAGAGAACACCAACAAGAGCTGCGGTAATACCGATATCAGTTAAAAAAACCTGAAAGAATGAACCCATAAAGGTGTTAATAATTGCCTGCCCCGCCATAAACAGTGCAAAGCCCCACCGTTCAATGCCACTTGTACGAAAGATCTGTTTCTCCATATTTTCCTCCCATTATGATTGTCGTTTGAAAAATTCAAGGATCGGTAGTATGCTTTGAGGCTCGAGATAATGTGGTCCTGCTCCTGCATGTGGAGCGCCGTCAAGTAACTCCAGCACAAGGTTGTCTTGGGTTGCATTTTCAGCTTTGGACAACAAATCATAGAAGCGGCTAACATGATGATAATCAATTGCCGGATCCCCAGTTCCTGTTTGCAGATAGAAAGCTGGAATAGTATTTTGAATATAACTCTCCGCACTCGCCGACTTCATCTCCTGAATCTTCTTTGATGGGCTACCACCAAAAACAGAACGGAACATATACCACGCCAGTAGACGCATCATAAATGGATTGTATAAATGACCACGTTCCTCCCATATCCAGTCAAAGCTGAGAAGTGGGCATAGTGCAGCAACAGCACGCACCGCATATGGTGCTTTTTCATTGTGACCCTTTAAGCCAACAATTGATACGAGATTACCACCTGCTGATGTACCATAGAGATACAGTCGGTCAGCATCCAGATTCCACTGGGCAGCATGTGCTTTAATATGGAGAATTGCAGCAATCAGATCATCTATTTGATCCCCATGTCTTACCTTGGGAGCCAGTCTATAATTGACTGATATCATGGCAAACCCTTCCTGTAAGGCAAAGAAACCGGGGTACATGTGCCAGTCCCGCTTATCCATGTGGCTAAAGCCACCGCCGTGAACAATGATTACAACCGGAAGTGGCGCACCAGACTCTTTTTCAGGGTAATATAAATCGTACCGCTGTAGCGGGTCTTCGCCATAGGCAATATCAAGTTGCTTTTTTTGAATCCAATCGATTTTGGGTACGGGAATCTTAGGACCCATATCAATCCATTCAGGAACAAATTTGGTTTTACGAATAGGTGGTGCCATCTTGTTTCCTCCTCTTATCTAAAATTATTTTTCGCATCTATGTCTTATGATGTCAGTATACGTAAAATAAAGATTATTGTATTCTAAAATTTTAACATCAATTACAAAATTTTAGGCTGCACTAATTTTCAGCGCAGCCTACAAAAATTACATATTTTTTTGTGCATTTTTACTAAATTTCATATGTCCAGCACGCATTTCTCCAGGAGTAATACCAATACATTTATGGAAAATGGTAATATAGTAGCCCTGACTTGAAAAACCATACATGGCAGCAATTTCAGCAATTGAGTGGGGCGTATTACGTACAAACCAGATGGATTCTTCCACTTTGCAAAGGTTAATATAGTCGGTGATATTTTTACTGGTCTCCTGCTTAAACTTCTTGCTAAGATATGCTGGATGCAATCCAACATGTGTGGCAACATCTCGCAGAGATATTTTGTCCCCCAGCCGCGTGTGGATATAATCGATAGCTTCAATAACGGGAGAGGAAAATTTACAGCGGAACTTATTATCCACTAGGGCAATGAATTGCAGTAATGCTTCCTGCTCATAAGCAAGTACCTCCTTAATGCTCCCCAACTCTTCAATATGAAGGATTGCCGCATCACTTAGGGCAAAGGCTTCATCCGCTCCAATGCCCGCCCGAATGGCGGCCCGCGCTAAAAAAGCGCACGAACAGATAACTGAGTTCTTGGCAGAGCGCAGGGGTTCCTTTGCTAGCACCGCTTTTGAGCCATGACGATTGATTTCACTTAACATCTCAACCGCAAGCGTCCGATTTCCCTGAATGACAGCATCAACCAGTCGCTCTTCTAAGCTATATGGTGTATGGTGGAACATTGCATTTCGGTCATAATATAAGCTTTGGTAGTATTGCTGTGGTTTATCTTCCATAAAAGATGCCATATAGCGTTCGCTGTCCTTTCCTCATTCGTTGTCTCTAATAACTATGATACCATATTCCACCACATCTAGCCAAAAATTATTCGTCGTTTTATAAGCTGTCTCCGAAATCTTCCTTAAATCTTTCTATTAATTTCTCTTGCCAATCCCCGATTGGCAAGAGCTTTCCAAAAAAGAAACGAAGTTGCTTTGGCTCCTCCACAAATTTAAGTCCACCAATGAACTCTCTATTTTCATATAACCATGTAATTCGATCAACCGCATACTTAATTTGAGATAGGGTAAATACACGTCTAGGCAATGCCAATCGAAGTAGCTCCATTTTGGCAAATACTTCTTCTCCATTTTCATCCCGATCCTCGGAAAGAGTACCTCTTTCTGTTCCTCTAATTCCGGCTACCAAATATAACGCGCAGGCAACTGCCGCCGCAGGATATTGTTCTGGCGGAATATTGGGTAAAAAACGTTTGCAGTCAATATGCACTCCCAATCCCCCCGCAGGTGTTACCATTGGCACTCCATTTTCCACTAATAGCCTTGTCATTTCTTCAATAAAGATAGGGCCTTGTGAAATCATTTCCGTATCAAGAGTCTCTTCTAACCCTACTGTCATAGCTTCAATTTCTCTTACCGACACACCGCCATAAGTCGAAAACCCTTCATACAAAGGAATTAAATCTCTTATTTTGATAAAGTCTTCCTGGTTTCTAAAGCAAATTCCACCACCTCTGGCGCAGGTAAGCTTTCTAGCGGAAAAATAAATAATATCAAAGCATTTGCTTATTTCTGCTATGATGTCTTTTATTTCCATATTTTTGCATTGCTCTTCTCTGGTTTTCATAAAGTGAAGATTATCAGCAAGGAGGCTGGCATCTAATATAGTCTTGATATTTTTTTCTTTGCATATGCTTGTTACCGTTCTTATATTATCCAAGGATATCGGTTGACCACCAATAAGATTGGTTCCTGCTTCCATTCGCAGAAATGCAATTTTTTCTACTCCAACCGCATCAATAGCTTGATTCAGCTTTTGGATATCCATATTTCCTTTAAAGGGAAGGTCACTGTCTGCCTTTAATCCATCTTCATGAACTAACTCCTCTACTTTTCCACCTGCCTTTTCAATTAAGGCTCTGGTGGTTGTAAAATGATAATTTACTAAAACAGTAGTTTCTGGCTGAACAAACACCCTACTTAGTAAATGCTCACAAGCTCGTCCTTGATGTGCTGGAATAAAATATTCCATGCCAAAGACTTCTCTGATTTTTTCTTCTAGCTTATAAAAAGAAGCACTTCCTGCATAGGCATCGTCGGCTGTCATCATTGCGGCAAGCTGTTTGTCACTCATTGCATTTACGCCACTGTCAGTCAGCATGTCCAAAAACACGTCTTCATTTTTTAGTAGATGTGCATTGTTTCCTGCTTCCTTATTCCTAAGAATTCTTTCCTCTAAGGGAACTAAATTAATCCTTTGTACAATTCTCACCTTATGCATTTCTAGCGGAACTGCTTGTGTTTTTATAAATTTTATGTTTGCCATCTGTTACCTTCTTTCCTTTAACAGTTTTTATCTCTTTCATATTATTTCCAATGTCACCAGTTTTATCCTCTATCAAAATAAAGAACAGACCGTAGAATGGTCATAAAACCATCTTAAGGTCTGTTTATTTACTAGCTATACAATTTTAGTTGCTCTGGTTAAGAAATGTAATTCCGTTATGTCTTCCAGCTGGCATTCTATATAACCATTGATAACAAATCCATTTTCAATTTGTCCACCAATATAATCTTCCATAGTGTGTCCATATTCTATCCAATCACTATTATTATCAAAATCAGATGAACAATATGGCATTCTATTTACAGCCTTATAATACCCTCCATTTTCATCGTCAATAAAATCACATAAATAATTTATTGGATTGGGTGCCATCATTATGAATATTCCACCTTTATTCAAGATACGATAGCATTCTTTAAATACTGGTTTTACATTTGGAACATACATTAATGAAGTAGGATTTAATATATAATCAAAACTACTATCAGAAAAACGTGACAAATCACACATATTGCCCTTTTCAATTGTAATACTTAATTGTTCCTTTTCTGCCATTTTTCTATCTTTATCTAACATCTTTTCAGAAAGGTCTAAAACAGTTACTTCTGCTCCCGCGCAAGCAAGCAAAGGTGCTTGTAAGCCCCCTGCTCCCGCTAGGCATAAAATCTTTTTTCCTTTGATATCCTTTAACCAATCCGCCGGTATTTCTCTATCAAAAAACTTTATTGTTAACTTTCCCTCTTTAGCCCTTTGCATTTCCTCAGGTGTTGCACAGGCAGACCAATACACATTATTTTCTACAAGTTCATCTATATTTTTTTCTACTTGTTCATATACATTCAACGTTACAAACCTCCTTGTATAATACAATTTTCGTTTTCCTATTTTATCTCTCTTTGTTCCACTTCAATTTTCTCCATTAATTCCAAACATCTTTTTCTCATAAAGCCCGAAGAATATTGTCCTGTACACCGTGTACTAATATACTAAATTTGCTTGGTTCAAACTGTAATAGATTCCGCATTAATTGCTATGCTGGATACCGTAGCGATACTTTAACTAAATTTTATGCCCAGTTCTATGATACATCTACTTATTGCAAACAAAGTAAAATCTGACGGCAGTGCATTGTTTTATATTGGCAATATTGCTCCCGACGCGGTTGTTGATTGGCATGATAAAGATATTACCCATTTTCGTAATTTGGACAACAGAGAACCTGCACTTGTATCACTTGCGAGTAGCTATGCTTTTCATCATACTGAGTGGGTAAAACAGATTGCAAATGAATTTTGCGAATGGCGGAATAAAATATTAAATTGAATCATTATATAAATTCCTCTTAATTACATTTTTCCTGACTATCTCCAGTTTATTCTTCCAAAAACGCTAATACTACTTGGTTGAATACTTCAGCATTTTTATTTGCTATAAAGTGGTTTCCCTTGATGAAACTAAGTTCGGAATCAGGAATGTTCGTCGCAATCAGCCGGGTCTGCTCTTCCTTAATCATATCCTTTGTTCCGGCAATGACCAAAGTCTTCGCTTGTATTTCTGCGAGTTCCTCCTGCATCACATTCGGATCGTTGACCATTAACCCCAGCATCTCAGCTTTCAGTCTAGCCATATTACTTTTTTCAGAAAATCTACTTACAATTTTATATCCAATCTCGATGGGAAGCTGAATAGTTCTCTTTATGCCTTCCCCATTCAAATTCGCCCCATTCAGTATCAATCGTTTTACACGGTCTGGGTGATGAATTGCAAAAACCATAGCAATATTCCCTCCATCCGAAAAGCCGAGCAAATGAGCCTTATCAATCTGATGTTCATCCATGAAGCCCAACAAATCCTCTGCAAACTGTCGTATCGTAAATGGTTGATTGCCCCTTGGTGTTCTCCCGTGTCCCCTGGTATCAATGGCATATACATGATACCGTTTGGCGAACGCGTCTACCTGTCCTTGAAAGTATCCGCAATTCTCTCCATTTCCGTGAAGCAGGATAATGGGATCTCCTTGGCCCTTTTCTATGTAAAAATGTTCAATATCCACTAGTAAACCTCGCTTATATTTCTATTTGTAAAGTAAAAATTAAAATTTCATATTTTAAAACTGGCGCACGATTCTGTTTTACTGCCTAAACAATGGTTTCACCTAATATTATTTTAGGCATTGTAGTCAAACAACGGTTCCATCGTTTGTAAAACTTCTCTATACCAAGTTTTGATACCCTTGCATGTACTTCCTCATTTTCTAATACCCAGTATAGAACATAGGTTACCTTGCCCACATTTCTTGTAAGGCGAACGGGCAATTCACCCTCTTTAACTGCATTAAAATCCGTTTGCCTATGGGTACGTTTTATATAGTGAACGTCAATAACACCTTCTTGACTTAAATAAAATTCAGCTACTTCTTTCATCAACTCTTCTATTTCATCTAACTTTGTTAGTTTTGCTTCGTATATGCAAAT
>JAVBUZ010000240.1:0-9338 GCA_031554725.1 Lachnospiraceae bacterium
AGTGCAAATAAAGAGAGTTTGATATGGTCTGTGGTGGAATAATAATAATAAGTATTACACATGCAAACCATAGCTTCTTAAGTGGAAAATCAAATCTGGCAAAGCCATATCCAACCAAAGTACAAACTGCAATCTGCAAAATGGCGATGGACATTGAAATACCAAAGGTGTTCCACAGGGTCTTTCCATAATCCATAAAATTATATGCTAACAGGTAATTTCCAGTTGAAAAATTTTCTGGTATGGTAATGACCATTGCATTATATAAATCTTCCTCCGCCATAAAGCTAATCGATATCTTATTTAAAATAGGCTGAAGAATCATAAAACACATACCAAACAAAAGGAAAAATCTTATAAACTTATATACAGTCTGTGATACTACCTTTTTCAAATAGTAACCGTTTGACTTACGATTTCTTTCCCAAAACTTTTGATTCTTATCTTTTAGCTTCCCAATCTTAGTCATAATAGTAAACCCCCTTTGATATAATCAGTGAGCTTATACCTATAATGGCAATAACGATTGCAAAATATATCCATGCCATTGCAGAGGAGAAGCCGTAATTGAGGTCAACAATCATTGTTTCGGTTATTTTTTCCATGACCTCATTATCAGATCGCATACAGAAGTCTACGATGGTATATATCCAATTCACCAAAAACAAGGAGCTAATCATAGGGAAGGTTATCTTCCATAGACTTTCCCATGAGGTACAGCCCTCAATCTGTGCTGCCTCATACATGCTTTCTGGAATTGTTTGGAGTCCTGATAAAAAGATAATAATCTGAATTCCTGATGATATTGCCACATCATAAATACCATCTACAATCTCAAAAACCTGCCTAAATGCCCTAGTTCCAATTCCTGCTGTAACAAGAATATTCTGGATTGCATCTGTAATACTCGCATCATTGGTATTTTCCATAATTGCGCTTTGCAAACTTGCAAGTAGTGCATTGTCATATTCAATTCCTAAGATAACACCAGAAGAGAGGATAACTGGTAAGAAAAATATTGCTCTTACAAATGCTCTTCCTTTAAACTTCTGATTTAATATTAGTGCCACAAATAAGCTAAACACCATGATAGCAAGTGAATTAATTGCCATTCGACTTACTTCCTCTACAAGCAATCGATTGAACTCTGTATCTACCGTAAATGCTCTTAGATAATTTATTAAACCGCCAAACACGGGATTCACGCCCCTAGGACTTACCTCCACATTACAGAAACTCATGTACAAAGACTGAAAGAACGGTTTCACCATAAATGTCAGGAAGCCTACGATAAAAGGCAGTATGAACAAATACCCCGATATTGCCTTTCTTTTTTGAAGACCCGCTAATTTCTTCTGTTTCTTCATATCAACAACCCTTTCTAACTTTCCAGTATTACTGGTTTAATGAACCGCTTTATAGTCTCTTGCTAGGACACTGGTTCCATCCTTTGCTTTATAATCCTGGTAACTATAATTTACATATACCTTTGTTCCATCTTCATAAGTGGTACAGGTAACCTTTTCAGTTAACCATTCGTGATCTACCATTCTCTGACTAAAGATGTGACCAAGCTCCGAATTATATCTTGTATAAATCTCAACCATTCTGTCATGCCAAGATGCATAATCTGCTGCAAAATACTTGCTGTATAAGGTTTTCTGCAATGCAAATGCTGTTTCATTCATCACCGTAAAGGATAAACCCGCACCATACTCTGCTGATTTTAAAAGCTCATCCTCCATATCCTGAGTGAGGTTCAAAGACTCACCAGTATAGTTTACATATCCGTGGATTGCTAACTGGTAAAATGGCACCATCTGATCCACAATCGTGTATTCTGAACCGCCCAAGTCCATGGAATTTACCATATCCACATAGGCTGCTACATAATCATTTCCCATGTTAATCATAATGCTTTGGTCTTTCGCACTTAAATCCTTAAAAAGCTCAACCTGCGCATTTAGGGCTGCTTGCCTAGAAACCTTTTCGTCTCTGTCAAAGTCGGAGGATAAATCCTTTCCCATATTTTGGAAAGACACTCCTGCATTTCTTTTTTCGCTTTCTGCTGCAAGGTTTTTAGCCATCTGTACGATAAGCTTTCCTCTTAGTAAGTAGTACTCATCTTCCCAATCCATCAATCCATAGGTAACTGTAGAGTATGGCATTAGCTCTACCTTTTCCTTACTTACTAGTCTTGCCGCATCAAAGGCTGCGAAGAAACCGTCAAAAATATTACTATCGTAGGCATAGTCCGTTATGCCATCTAAATATATATTCATGTTACTTTCATTTGCAAAATCAATGAAAGACTGTAGGTCTTTTTTACTTCCAAGTTCAGATAGTGGTTTCACTTTTTTTAGTATCTTTTGGTTTGCTCCACCATTCATCCAGCCTGTAAGCTTTACTGATACATTACTAAAGCCATCTTCATATAGCTCCTCTAAAATTTGCTTTGCTTCCTTATAGGAGGTTAATTTTAAAGGTTTAGATACTGGTACACCAAATACTTGCTTTACCTTATCTACCGCACCTAGAATTTCAACTACTACAGGCGCCTCGCTGTCATCATTTAAAGTAAAGTCCTCTTTGTAGGTTTCTTCTAAATACTCATTATAAGCATTTGCCATTTCCACATAACTACCAGAATTTACAAATCGATAGCGATTTACTAAAGTTTCAGTAGGTATGCTTTCCTCATAAACGAACATGGCTCCATTGTATTTGTCTGCTACTTCATATTGTTCTCTGTGAGCAATACTGTGAACAGCATTTACATAATTGTAGCTGTTGCTACGCCCACTAATATCTGCTTGGACTGCTGCGTAAGGTGCTCCCTCTTCTAAGATACAGATAAAAGAAGCATTCTCTTTTGATACACCAAAAACATTGTAGTAAGTTCTGGTTTCATGCACAACGGACTTTCGTCCCTGTGCCATGTCCCAGCCATATATGTTTGCATAATAGCTGTTCTGCGCAATCTTTCCGTTGTTAAAACGAATCAAAGCGCCTCCGCCTTCTGGTACCAGCATAAACCCATTATCCTGCGTTCCTGCTGCACCAAAGTATGGTAAAACATTCAAATATAATAAAGGATAATTTTCCTTGTATTCGATTTCTTCCATAGGAACTTCAACAATTAAGTCGTCCCCCTCTAGGCGATAAACAACATTGACATTAAATACTGGCTTATTTGACGTCTTCGTAGTCATATCAAGTGCTTTGTCTGCTGCGTAATCCTCTAGGGTATAGCCTGCCGCCTCAAAGAAATCTTGGAATTTTGATTTTATATTATCCTTTGCTGTGCTACGTAGCACATAAATAACTTCTGTCTCCAAAATAGGATAACTTGCTAAAAGCTCTTCCTTATTATCCTTTTTGCCCAAATTGTTTATGTCATATTTTTTGTAATATTCCTCTATCATAAGGAGATTACTTTTTGACATTTTTTCTGCTAGCTCTTTCATTCTTTCCACAGTTATAACTGGCGGAACGATGTACTCTTTTTCCATATCGCCAATAGAGTAAAACACCTTAATGTAGTCCTCTCCCTGCTCTATGTCATAAATACCATTCTTCATACTATAGGCATAATTGTTATACTTCGTATCTACACCATTTATAGTGCTATATGTCAAAAGAATGGTGGATTGTAACCTTTCTCTTTCAATTGCTAATGCTGCACTATCCTCTGCCGCACCCTCTGGATTGGAATACCAGATTTCTCCTGTTTCCTTAACCTCCAAATAAAATTGAGTCGTTAAGGAATCCATAACTAACTTTATCTTCTCATTTTCCAAGACAAGATCAACGTCTTCTCCTTCAAATACATTAACCTTTACAATTTCTACTGGTTCTGGTTTCTCTTTATAAAAGGCAACTACCAATATTCCCGCCAAGATAATCAGAAAGATAATCATCGGACCTATAAGGCTCTTTACCTGTTTTTTTATCGCAGCCTTTATTTCGCTATTTCTTACTGCTTTATCCTTTTTCATGATTTCTTATCCTCCAACCGTCACATTCGGAATATGATTTCCCTACACATCGAAACAAAATACGCAACACCCTGGCTAATCATACTGAAAAATAACAGCAGAATAAATATCATGACCAGCATGGCAAACAGTGATCCTATCGTAAAGAAAATTGTCTTACTTATAGAGTACTCGTGTATTTCCATCATCGCTACTATGATAAGAAGACCTGCCCATATAATTGACAAAACGCTAAATACCGTATAAAACTCTGCTTCTTCCACTGTTACCACATTGCTAAAAATCATAAGTGGGAACTGTATTAGCGCATATGGGGTAAGAGCATAGCATGTTGCCATATAAATCTGCTTTAAGGTTCCTTTGCCTTCAAACAAGGTGGTTAATCCCCAATTTCCTACACACCAAAGTGCTAGTGGAAATATGACACTTGCCAAATACAAAAAGATATTGATGCCCTCCCAATAAACGCTCAAAAACATAAAATTGGTGAAGTACAGCTTAGAAACCCTGCAAACGAGCGTTAAAATTAGTATCGTATTTGCTGCTGCCAAAGAACCTCTCTTTTCATGGGTCAAATCCCAGAAACCGTCCATTGGATGCGTTATGCAGTAGAGTGCAAATCTTAGAGTATCTAGATAACGCTTAAAGTTTTCTTTCTTTTTTAATGAAGCTATCATGCCTGCCTCCGTTTCATTTCTTACTGTTTAAAAATATCTGCCGTGTCAATATCATGCTTAATTTTCTTAATTTTGCCAATGATAAGCGGTACACATAGAACTAGGAATACTGCCAAGAAAATCCATAGGATATTTTCCTCTACCCATTGCTTTCGATATTGCTTAAACGCTTTGGAATAATTATCATCATCATATTTTAGTTCAAAATAATCCATGGCTTCTCGGTATTTTTCCTGACGTAACAAGCTTCTTCCAATACCTATATATGCCAAATCATAATTTCCATTTAAAACCATTACTTTCTTCCATGTCTCTCCGGAAGTATAATATTCACCTGCTTGAAACTGCTCTATTGCTTGATAAATCAAAGAGCCAAATTCTGTTGGTGTAAATAAAGTCACGCTAGCGTCAAGTGCATCTAGTACTAGTAAGTCGTGACCCATATGTTCAATTGCTGTTGGTTGTTTAAAATATCCATCTACATTTCCGTTTCCACCAAAAGCAAATAGTAACCTACCTTGATCGTCATAAGCAAACAGTCTTCCTCTATTTTTATCTAATGCTACATACACATCATTTTCTAGAGTTGTAATATCTGTCATCTTTGAAGGGCCATCATAGCCGCCGCCTTCATCCCAGTATATATCTCCAATGACATACCATTCACCGTTTCTGACTAGGATATCATTTCCCATCATATTTAGTTTTCTGATAGGATCAGCCGTTCCGTCATCCAAATCTGCGTTGGAAACATTAGAGGTTACTGCATAGATAAATCCCTCATAATCCATATAAATATTGTCATATTCTGTTGGAACAAAGGACTCTAACTGAGCACGCTGTGCCTTAGTTGACAACTTTTTCCACACATAATCCGTCCAGTTATAGGTAACCTTGGTTGCCCCAACAAAGCCTGAAAACACACCATCTGATTCAAATTTTATGGTACCCTTATTTACGTTTACTGCTACGCAGTATACTCTCCCAGCGGTATCTACTGCCAATTTGTTTGGCAAAAAGCTAAGGGATTGGTCAAAGTTGGAATCTGTGGGTTTGGTAAACTCCATAACATAGTTTAAATCCATATCCAGCTTCAAAATTCTTTCATTGTTCTTATCACAGATATACATATAACCGTCTTGGGTTACAGCAATGTCTGTTGGAGAAGAAAAGGTGTTTTTTTCCACATCCCCTGAAAAGCTGTCAATAATTCTACATACTTCTAGCTTTTCCCTGCTGACACGTTTTAGCTCAACAATTCTGTTGTTTCCCGTATCGCAAATATAAACCATATCATCATATACGAACAAACCACTTGGAGAACTAAATCCTTTTTCTAGTCCCATTTCTACTGCTGTGTATACACCTACTACGCTATAGGCATCTGGTGAATATTGTATATCCCCCCAATAGTCATAATTATAGGTATATCCTTCTTCTGCCTGTGCAGTCATACAACAGCCTGCCATAAGAAGAAGGCTTACTGCCAGTGCACCAAATCTTTTAAGCATTTTTCTCATATCCCACCTCACCGTTATTCTTTCAATCCGGAGCTTGCCATAGTTTCAAGTATCTGACTTTCTGACAGTATAAATATGGCAATGGGAACTAGCATAATGATTACGGTAACTGCCGCTGCCTGACCCGTTCTTGCAATTCCACCACTTTGTATCTGCTGCAAAGCATATACAAGGGTCTTTTTCTCTTCCGAATAGATAAACGTTGCCGCTCTATTATTCCATAGACCTTGTACCGAAAAGATAATTAAGGTCAACCATGCTGGCTTAACATTGGGCATAACAATACCAGAAAATACTCTCCATTCATTAGCTCCATCAATCTTTGCTGCCTCAATGAGTGACATTGGCAAGCCTTCCATGAACTGCTTCATAAGGAAAAGTCCAATCGGTGCCGCAAAGGAAGGAATAATGATAGCCCAATATGAATCGATTAATCCCATCGCATTAATAATCAAGTAGTTAGGAATCATAGTTACATATCCACTGAACATAAGTGCTACAACTACGATATTGAAAAACCATTTGCCACCCGGGAAATCATACTTTGCCAAAACAAAGGCTGCCATGGATGCTATAATCAAATGTCCAATCGTTCCTACTGCGGTAATAAAAACAGTGTTAAATATGTATCTGGAAAAGGTCACCCACGATTTTCCCATAGTAACAAACAAATCCTGAAAGTTATCAAATGTTGGGTTTTGTGCAAATAGCTTTGGTGGGAACATAAACAATTCATCCAAAGGCTTCAGTGCACTACTTATTGCAAACACTAGTGGAAAAACCATAACCATTGCTACAAAGATTAGGAATAAGTATAAGGCTATATCACCTACTCTAGAGCGATTGGGTTTTCTTCTTTTTAGTTTGAATTTGAATGACCTATGTTGTACCTTGGTCTCATCTTTTTTCTTTTTACTCATATCAAGTCCCTACTCTTCTAAGCATACTTTGAATTGCTTTGTTGCATAAAATCATAACAAGGAAAAGCATGGTGGCAATGGCTGATGCATATCCCATTTCAAATCTGGAAAATCCATAGTCAAATAAATGTGTTACAACAGTACGCGCTGCGTAATCTGTACTTGGATAACCACACAGAGCCATTGTTACATCGCATACACCAAATGCTTGTGTAATTGCCATAACCGCACCAAACATTAACATAGGCTTCATGTTAGGTAAGGTAATATACCAAAGCTCCTGCCAACGGTTCTTAACACCGTCCATATATCCTGCCTCATATTGAGAGCGATCAACACCCTGTAAGCCTGCAACGAAGGATAGGAAGCCAGTTCCCAAACTCATCCAAAGGATGACTATCATACAGATAGGTAACATATACTGCGGATTAACCAACCAAAGTATCGGTGCATCAATAATTCCCAAATTCATCAGGAAAGCATTCACATATCCATAAGCATCTCCACGAAAGAAGATAGAGAAGATAACGAATACATTACCAGCTATAGATGGTGCGTAAAATACAACCACCGCTATCGTCCTTATCCATCTTGGAATTTCATTAATTAGCCACGCGAACAGGAAGGAGGCTATATATCCAAGGGGACCTGTAATAATTGCAATCATAAAGGTGTTTTTTACACCAATTAAGAAGATATCATCCTGTAATATTAAGCTGATATAATTCTGAATACCTATAAATCTAGGCGCTTCTAAAATGTTGTAATATGTAAAGCTAAAAAAGATAGAACTTGCTACCGGCAATATGTAAAACAATGTAAATAGAATTGCATAAGGTGCCAGGAACAAATAACACATTTTACTTCTTTTTGCCTTTTTAACAGCCACCGAAAAATTGTGTCTGCGCAATGTGAAATATTTTTGTAAGTATGATTTCATTCCAACCTCCTATTCGACCGGCAAACCAAATTCGATTCTCTTCTTGGTAATTTCTTCATCTATTGTGATTGAATAATCCAAAATCGTTTCTCTTGGGTCGTCCTTATCGTTTATAACCTTTCTTATGGCGTTGGTGATATGTCTTCCAGTATAGTATCCACCTGGAACCTCTCTAATTCCTACCGTCCAATCCCATTGCTCCATCAGTACTTCTAAATCATCTGCACTCCATGCTAAGCGACCAAATGCATCCTTATTAGCAGTTGCATATCTTGCTGAGGAACCTAAAAGCGCTTCAATTTCTCGTCCAAATCTAACCTGTGTATCCGCCTCAGCCCACCATTTCATAAATTCCCATGCATTATTTCTAATATTGTCATCTTCTGTTTTAATCATCATGGTGGCACTTCCTGTAATAAAATCCGAGCGATTGATACTTGTATTTCCCTGTTCATCCACCCATTCTGTTCCTGGAATCAAGGTGAAATCCCACAAGCCTCTGATTTCTGGTGCCGATACAATCAGTGTATTATAAATGGTATAATTTGCGATTCCTATTGGCATTTCGCCAGATCTAAAGCGACTAACAAAATCGTAAATCGTTGGTATTCCATAGTCATTAAAATACTTAATATATTCTGCAAAAGCTTCTACGCCTGCCTCTTCATCTACTGTAGTGTGTGTTCCTGCCTCATTATATAAATCTCCGCGGTTTTGGAACAAAAGACTAAAATACATAGATAAATCTGGCATAGTTGAGGCAATGGACGTACTTGCACTTGCTGCGCCACTACTACCTGCTGCCGTAGGAATAGCTACTGACATATTATTTCCCTGTATAGTTGGAAGCATTTCTATCAAATCCTGCCACGTTTGAGGTAACTCAAGCTCTAGCTGTTCCAAAACGTCTTTTCTATAGAACATAACATTAAAGGATTGTGTCTCAGGTATTGCATATATGCTATCGCCAAGACGATACTGCTCATAGGAGCTTTCCGAGTAGGAAGCTAGCACCTCTTGCAAATCATCAAATTGAGATAAATCCTCTGCTGCACTTCTTAGAGCATAGTTAACTGGCTGATCTGCTCCAACAGAAAGAACTACATTTGGTCCTCTTCCTGCAACTACTGCTGTAAGAAGAGCTTCTGCTGATACAATTTCAACATTTACCTTTACTCCTGAATTAGGGGTAAATGTATCATCCACCATTGATTTTAAAATGGTTCCTTGATCACGTCCTGTCAGTACCCAAACCTTTACAATGTCATCTTGAGCACTATATA
>JAVBUZ010000179.1:0-10187 GCA_031554725.1 Lachnospiraceae bacterium
AGAATTAACAGCAGAAGAAAGACTTCTTCGCGCAATCTTCGGAGAAAAGGCAAGAGAAGTAAGAGATACTTCCCTTAAAGTACCACATGGTGAATATGGTATCGTTGTAGATGCAAAAGTATTTACAAGAGAAAATAGCGATGAATTATCTCCAGGTGTTAACCAGTCAGTTTGCATTTATATTGCTCAAAAGAGAAAAATCTCTGTTGGTGATAAAATGGCTGGACGTCATGGTAACAAGGGTGTAGTTTCTCGTGTACTTCCAGTAGAAGATATGCCATATCTTCCTAACGGACGTCCTTTAGATATCGTACTTAACCCTCTGGGTGTACCTTCTCGTATGAACATTGGACAGGTACTTGAAATCCATCTATCGTTAGCAGCAAAGGCTCTTGGCTTTAATGTTGCAACACCTGTATTTGATGGTGCCAACGAAATTGATATTATGGATACTTTGGATCTTGCTGATGATTATGTAAATCTAGAATGGGAAGCATTTGAAGCAAAATACAAAGCAGATTTATTACCAGAAGTAATGGAGTATTTATCTGAAAATAGAGACCATAGAAAACTATGGAAAGGTGTTCCTATTTCACGTGATGGTAAAGTTAGACTTCGCGATGGTAGAACAGGAGAATACTTTGATAGTGCTGTAACAATTGGTCATATGCATTACTTGAAATTACATCACCTTGTAGACGATAAGATTCATGCTCGTTCTACAGGACCATACTCCTTAGTAACACAGCAGCCACTTGGTGGTAAAGCGCAGTTCGGTGGACAGCGTTTTGGTGAAATGGAAGTTTGGGCGCTGGAAGCATATGGTGCATCTTACACCCTTCAAGAAATCTTAACAGTTAAATCGGATGATGTTATCGGACGTGTTAAAACTTATGAAGCAATTATCAAAGGCGACAATATTCCTGAACCAGGTATTCCTGAGTCATTCAAGGTTCTTCTTAAAGAATTACAGTCCTTGGGCTTAGACGTACGTGTGCTTCGTGAAGATCAGACAGAAGTAGAAATCATGGAAAGCTTTGATTATGGCGACACAGACTATCGCTACGAAATCGAAGGAGAATCTGCAGAAAAGAATTATTCGAAAGAATCTTTGGCAGAGATGGGTTATCAGCAGCAAGAATTTGACGACGAAAGCGGCGAATTAGTTAGTGCTGAGGATGAAGAATTCGTAGACGATTTTGATGAAGTCTTAGAAGGCGACGATGAATTTTAATAGAAAAGTATGAAAAATACTTAGACGTGGAAGGAGTGCCATAAATGTCAGAAACAAAACAAGAAGTGTATCAGCCAATGACATTTGATGCCATTAAAATCGGTTTGGCTTCTCCGGAGAAAATCCGTGAGTGGTCAAAAGGTGAGGTATTAAAGCCAGAAACGATTAACTACAGAACACTAAAACCAGAAAGAGATGGTTTGTTCTGTGAAAAGATTTTTGGACCTAGTAAAGACTGGGAATGTCATTGTGGTAAATATAAAAAAATCAGATATAAAGGTGTTGTCTGCGATCGTTGTGGAGTTGAAGTAACAAAAGCAAATGTTCGTAGAGAACGTATGGGACATATCGAGCTTGCAGCTCCAGTGTCTCATATCTGGTACTTTAAAGGAATCCCAAGCCGTATGGGTCTTATCTTGGATCTATCTCCAAGAATACTAGAAAAAGTATTGTATTTTGCTTCTTACATCGTATTAGATGCTGGAGAATCCAATTTAGAATACAAACAGGTACTCTCTGAGAAAGAATATCAGGATGCAAAAGAAACCTACGGAAACAAGTTCCGTGTAGGAATGGGTGCTGAGGCGATTAAAGAATTATTGCAGGCAATAGATCTTGAAGGCGAAGCAGTTGAACTAAAATCAGGCTTAAAGGAAGCAACAGGACAAAAACGTGCAAGAATCATTAAGAGACTGGAAGTTGTAGAAGCTTTCCGTGGCTCAGGAAATCAGCCTAGCTGGATGATTATGGATGTTGTTCCAGTAATTCCTCCAGATTTACGTCCTATGGTTCAGTTAGATGGTGGACGTTTTGCTACCTCTGACTTGAATGACTTATATAGAAGAATTATCAACAGAAACAATCGTTTGAAGAGATTGCTTGAATTAGGCGCTCCAGACATTATCGTTCGTAATGAAAAGAGAATGTTACAGGAAGCTGTAGATGCTCTTATCGACAATGGTAGACGTGGACGTCCTGTAACAGGACCTGGTAACAGAGCATTAAAATCACTTTCAGACATGCTAAAGGGTAAATCTGGACGTTTCCGTCAGAACCTTCTAGGTAAACGTGTTGACTATTCAGGACGTTCTGTTATCGTTGTAGGACCAGAGCTAAAGATTTATCAGTGTGGTCTTCCAAAAGAAATGGCAATTGAACTTTTCAAACCTTTCGTTATGAAAGAATTAGTTGGAAGAGGAATTAGCCAAAACATTAAAAATGCAAAGAAATTAGTAGAAAGATTAGACGCAAGCGTATGGGATGTATTAGAAGAAGTTATTGCTGAACATCCAGTTATGTTAAACCGTGCACCTACCCTTCATAGACTAGGTATTCAGGCATTTGAGCCTGTTCTAGTAGAAGGTAAGGCAATCAAACTACATCCACTTGTATGTACAGCGTTCAACGCCGACTTTGACGGTGACCAGATGGCTGTTCACCTTCCATTATCAGTGGAAGCACAAGCAGAATGTCGTTTCTTACTACTTTCACCAAATAACTTACTAAAACCTTCTGATGGTGGTCCTGTTGCTGTTCCTTCACAGGATATGGTATTAGGTATTTACTACCTAACACAGGAAAGACCAGGCGCATTAGGTGAAGGTAAAATCTTTAAGAGTGTTAACGAAGCAATTTTAGCATATGAAAACCAGGCAATTACTTTACATTCTAGAATCGTTGTTAGAGTGACCAAGAAAAATGCCAATGGTGAAATCGTTACTGGCAATGTAGAAGCTACTTTAGGACGTTTTATCTTTAATGAGATACTTCCTCAGGATCTTGGTTTTGTAGACAGAAGCAATCCAGAAAACTTCTTAAAGCTTGAAGTTGATTTCCACGTAGGCAAAAAAGGCTTAAAGCAGATTTTGGAAAAGGTAATTAATACTCATGGAGCTTCTATCACAGCAGAAGTATTAGATGATATTAAAGCTACTGGTTACAAATACTCTACCAAAGCAGCGATGACAGTTTCTATTTCTGATATGACAGTTCCGGAACGTAAACAGGAAATGTTAGATGCAGCACAGGCTACAGTTGATAAGATTGCTGTAAACTTCAGACGTGGTCTTATTACAGAAGAAGAAAGATATCGTGCGGTAGTAGAAACTTGGAATGAGACAGATAAAGAATTAACAGAGGTTCTTCTTTCAGGTCTTGATAAATACAACAACATCTATATGATGGCTGACTCAGGTGCCCGTGGTTCCAATCAGCAGATCAAACAGCTTGCAGGTATGCGTGGTTTGATGGCTGATACAACAGGTAGAACAATCGAGCTTCCTATTAAGTCAAACTTCCGTGAAGGTCTAGACGTACTTGAATACTTTATGTCTGCGCACGGTGCTCGTAAAGGTTTATCCGATACAGCGCTTCGTACAGCCGATTCAGGTTACTTGACAAGACGTATGGTTGACGTTTCACAGGATTTAATTATTCGTGAGGTTGACTGTCAAGAGGGCAAGGAAGAAATACCAGGAATGGTAGTTTCTGCTTTCATGGATGGTAAAGAAACGATTGAAGGACTAAAAGATAGAATAACAGGCAGATACTCTTGTAACACAATCACTGATGCAAGTGGCAATGTCATTGTAAAACGTAATCACATGATTACACCAAGTCGTGCTTCAAAGATTTTATCTATTGGAGTAGACGAAAAGGGTGAACCAATCGAAGAAGTAAAGATTCGTACCATTTTAGCATGCCGTTCTCATATCGGTATTTGTGCAAAATGTTATGGCGCTAACATGGCAACCGGTGAGGCTGTTCAGGTTGGTGAAGCTGTTGGTATTATTGCAGCGCAGTCTATTGGTGAACCTGGTACACAGCTTACAATGAGAACCTTCCATACCGGTGGTGTTGCGGGTGATGATATCACTCAGGGTCTTCCTCGTGTTGAAGAATTATTTGAAGCAAGAAAGCCAAAGGGTCTTGCAATCATTGCAGAGTTTGGCGGAAAAGCAGAAATCAGAGATACAAAGAAGAAACGTGAAGTTGTTATTACAAACTCAGAGAATGGAGAAACTAAGGCTTATTTAATTCCTTATGGTTCTCGTATCAAGATTGCTGACGGACAGATTCTTGAAGCTGGTGATGAATTAACAGAAGGTAGCGTAAATCCTCACGATTTACTAAAAATTAAAGGTATTCGTCCAGTTCAGGATTACATGCTAAGAGAAGTTCAGCGTGTATATCGTTTACAGGGTGTTGATATTTCTGATAAGCATATCGAAGTTATCGTACGCCAGATGTTAAAGAAAATCCGTATTGAAAGTAATGGAGATACAGAGTTCTTACCAGGTACTTTAGTAGATGTATTAGAGTTTGAAGACTTAAATGCAGAACTAATTGCACAGGGAAAAGAGCCAGCAGTAGGAAATCAGGTAATGCTTGGTATCACAAAAGCATCACTTGCTACAAACTCCTTCTTGTCAGCAGCTTCCTTCCAGGAAACTACAAAGGTTCTAACAGAAGCAGCTATCAAAGGTAAGGTTGATCCACTTATCGGTCTAAAAGAAAACGTAATTATCGGTAAGCTTATTCCTGCAGGTACAGGTATGAAGAGATATCGTAGTACAAAATTAGACACAGATTATGTTGAAACACTTTCTTTCGATGATGAACTTTCTTTTGATGAAGTAAATGAATTAGAAGGAATGGATATTAATGCTGAAGAATTTGAAGCAGATGTAGTAGAAGCGATAGAAGAATAATGTGTTAATAAAATCCCCTAGCACGTCAGTGCTGGGGGATTTCTAGTTGTTTGTTATTGAATGACAGGCAAGGAAGTGGAGTAATTAAGCTCTCCGGTAGTTATAACTTGCCAAGTACGAATGGAATAAAAACTTTCACCTAGTGCTAAAGGGTAATTGATGTCAATAATAACTAAAAGGCTTTGTAAGTCAGATATTGGTATTGCATAGGACTTATAACGTCCTACAGTGCTGTAATATTCGTCCTCAGAGAGGCAGGTCTCATATACATTAGCTAGGGTTCGGTCAATATGTGCAATATTGATTTCTGCTTGATTACAAGCGTTATAATATGCTGTATTACGGTTTAGTACCTTGCTACTTAGATTATAATCTGCATAGGCATTAGAAATGCTAAGGGTGGCAAATGAAACCAAACATAAAATAACAAAAATGATTAATAAGGAGGAGGAGCCGATATTGATACTAAAATCTAGTCTTCGATCCTTTGTAGTAAGCTTACTCATGAATATCAACACTCCTTTCTGCAATGTGGTGCATAACGGACATGCTGTAAAGAAGCTCATGATTGCTTGTATCTAAAATAGATATATCTGCTTGATTTAGGTTGTCCTCTTCCAAAAAGCCTAGGTTATCTAGATAAATCCCATAAACCTCTTCACTAACGTTACATGGCTTCCAGCCTGCATCTAAAGAAACATGTAAGATGCCATTTTCTAGTGCCAATGCTTCTGAGGAAATAGAAGT
Organism: Lachnospiraceae bacterium; assembly: GCA_031554725.1. Classification (GTDB taxonomy): domain Bacteria; phylum Bacillota; class Clostridia; order Lachnospirales; family Lachnospiraceae; genus JAVBUZ01. The sequence goes on from JAVBUZ010000179.1 coordinate 5,692, forward strand.
GTTCAATATAGTCGTAGCTTTTTCTAAATTTCCATCGGTAGCTATCCACAGCTCAGCCAAGTTTTGTGACCAAAGACAATACTGGTTTTGATTGATAGTCTCCTTGCCAATTAGGTGAGACTTGACAAATAGCTGTACACAGACAGCGCTGGATATGGAAAAAAATAGTATGGCTATAATTAGCTCGAGTAAAAACAAGCTTGATTTTGATTGCTTCATAGAAAGCCTCCAGGGGTCTTAATTAATTGCGTAAGTTAACATATAAAGTCAGCTCGTCACCTTCGGTAGCAGCAATGTTAAGGGTTAAAATATTTTCTGTTATCTTAGATAAACTAAATTCGTTTATCTCTAAAATCTTTTGACCAGCAGCTAGCATGTCTAAGGTAATGATGGAGTGACTCTTTACAAGAATCTCTTTTAAATAGCCTTCATGCATGTAGATATAATTAGAATAGTTTTCATCATTAATGCTTTGGGCTAATATAAGAGTGTCAATTCCATGTAGAGTGGTTGTATGTACGCCTAAGGATGAGTCATTTTGGCGTATCTTTTCAGTGACATAAGCAAAAGCAGTTCGATTGGAATAATTTTCTGTCATGCTATCGGCGGTTCTTTTATATACATCTGCACCTATGGTTACGAGGGTTAGGGCAGAGATGGAAAATACACAAAAGAGAGCTAGAACAAAAAGGATATCCACAATGTGACGCTTGCGATGTTGTTCAAACATAGTTAAACCTCGCTTTTTATCTTAATATAACAGTAATGTCTGGCATAATATTGCTACCAATGGACTGATAATCTACAAAAAACAAAGTTTCATCATAGATAATTCCATATTTATATTGTAGGTATTCTATGTTGGGAGGATAAAAGCCCTCCACCGCATAGCACTGAGCGGTGCTACGCAAAAGAGCTGTTTCTAAGCTTTCCCGTTGTGCCTGCAAGGTGCTAGCTTGAATAGAAGTAATTCCGTTGCTAAATAGAACAAAAAGAAGTACAAAGGCTAGCAAGGGTAGTAAATATATAGTTGTTTTAATAATTGATTTGATTTTTGTAGTCATCTAAATTCTCCGTGCTTCTTAGCCCATGTTTGACATGATGCCCATTAGTGGAAGGATAACGGATAACAATATCATTCCAACAATAAGGGATAAAATAATAACTAGAGTAGGCTCGATAACACTAATCATAGCGTGTATTTTTCGATTGGTTTCTTTCTGATATAGTCCGGCAATTTTCTTCAAAGTAGAATCTACCTGCCCGCTACGGAAACCAACAGAGACCATACGTGAATATGCGTTGGTAAAGATACCAGAAGCAGAAAGTGCTTCCGAGAAGTTTGAACCAGATTTAATATCGGCTTTACACTTTTCGATTTTTTTTGTGGTACCCTTATGATCCACTAGCTTTGAAACTAAATCAAGACTAGTAAAGGTGTCCATGCCACTGCTAAGGGCAAGGGAAATACTGCTAGCAAACTTACCGGCAGCAACCTTTTCGTTAAATTTCTTGGTTAAAGGGAACTGGCATAAAAACATATTGGCAACTTTGCGCCCTTTTTTTGTTTTTAAGGCTAGTAGATAGCAGAGGGCTATAACTACTATAACGGTAATAAGTATGATAGAATAATTACTTAAGGAATTTCCAAGCCCAAGTAAAGTTCGAGAGAAGCCAGTGAGCTCACTGCCCAATTGAACGAATACTTGATTAAAAATGGGAAGAACCTTAGTAATTAGCACATAAATGACGAGGATCATCATGGCAATCATTATAAGCGGATAGCTTACCGCGCTTCGAATACTATGAAAAATGGATTCCTCACGCTCGTAATAGTCGGATAAGGATTGAGTAACAACATCCAGATTTCCGGATTCTTCACCTAAATGAACCATATGAATAACATAGTCTGGGAAAGCATTCGTATTTTCTAATGCATGCGCGAAGCTGTTACCACTTCGACAAGTAGCAAGAATGCTGGAAAGCAAAGTCTTTCCTTCAGAAGAAGAGGTATCTTGAAGCATAATGGTCATGCTTTCAGTAGGAGTTATGCCTGCATGGAAAAGCATGGCGGCTTGGCTGAAAAAAGAAGCAATCTCAGCTTGGGATAATTGTTTTTGTCTCATGGTATGTTCTCCTAAAATTTAGTACATATATTTTACGGTATAGTTTGAACCATCACCGATAAATTTCTTAAGATTTTTTTCGCTGGAACTCATGGCAAAAGTAGGATCCATTAGTTTCCAACCGGTTCCGTCAAATTTTACAATGTTATTGACCCAACCGATATCTGTAATATAGGTGCTAAGCCAAGCATGGTAGGCGGTGTCAGCATATCCAACTTCTAAACGAGTAGGGATATTTTGACTTCTGAGCATACAGGTCATGAGCGTAGCAAAGTCTAAGCAAATACCTGTTTTAGCAGTTAAAGTATGATCAATGTCACAAAGATATCCACTTTCCACATGGGCAGCAACCTCTTTATCATAGGTAAAGTTATTGATAATATAGTTATATATTGTACTGACAACGTCTAAATCGCTGGTGGCTGTAGTGGTTAAGCTTGCAGCCTTGGCAACGGCAAGACTTTCGGGAGTAAAATCTACGTACTGATTTGGGTATAGGTAAGGTCCAAATTCACTGTCTAAGGATACGAAAATATTCTTTGAAAAAACAAGAGCATATTGATAGTTTTCTATATGTTCATACACGCAAAGCTTATAGGTTCCACTTTCTGAACTTAAAGGGAAGGCCTCAAACGCGGAGCTGCAAAGGTTATATGTATAAGTGATGGAGTCACTGCCAGTGATTTGTAGCTTTACATTTGTGGAGGAGCCGAAGTAACGAGCCATGACATAACCACAGCTTGCATTTGAAACATCAAATTCGGCATAGTCATTTGAATAAACCTCCTTTCCAGATGCAATGGGCATCAGGGTAGAAGGGGTATTATCACGGTAGAGAGTGGTTTGATTTGAAGAGAAACTTTCGGAGCCAGGAACCATTGGGGTAAAAACAGATTCGGAAGGGATATAGGAAGCACTTTCTTCTATAATAGTGTCAACAGACTCTCCATTAGGAAAAAAGGGCAAACTACTACACCCAGATGTAAACATACTACAAAAAAAGAATGCAGTTAAGGGAATAAAAAGTTTACGCCTCATATCATCCGTGCCCTCCAAGTAATCCTATTATAAGATATACTACATAAAAAAGAAAGAACAATGTGTTATCGTTTATTTATAAAGTAAAAATCAAGAAAAATATGTTGACAATGCATTTGCGAGCAAGTATACTATTTGAGTGTGCCCGCAAATGCATTTCTTTTTGTGTGCATGCATAAAAAGGTATATATTTGGTAATAAATACCGAAGATGCCAACTTAAACTACTTTAAAAAAGAAAGAGGTGAAACAGAATGCCAACATTTAACCAGTTAGTAAGAAAAGGACGTCAGACATCTGAAAAGAAGTCAACAGCACCTGCTCTCCAGAAAGGATATAACTCCCTTCACAAGAAAGCAACAGATTCTTCTTCTCCACAAAAGAGAGGAGTTTGTACAGCTGTTAAGACAGCAACTCCTAAAAAACCTAACTCAGCTCTTAGAAAAATCGCCAGAGTTCGTCTTTCAAACGGAATTGAAGTAACAAGCTACATTCCAGGTGAAGGACACAACTTACAGGAACATAGTGTTGTTCTTATCAGAGGTGGTAGAGTTAAAGACTTACCAGGTACAAGATATCACGTAATCCGTGGTACACTTGATACAGCGGGAGTCGCTAACAGAAAACAAGCTCGTTCAAAATACGGCGCTAAGAGACCAAAAGCTGCTAAAAAATAATAGCAAGCAAAGTTAGTTTAGGATTGTACCACATAACAGAACTAATTTAGTGTTGGGATTCTGATTTTATTGTTAGATAAACCGCACGAACACTAGAGGACACTAATGTGAGTACCGATGATTTATTTTTATTTAAATAAGGAGGGAAGAACCGTGCCACGTAAAGGACATATTCACAAAAGAGATGTATTAGCAGATCCTTTATACAATAACAAAGTAGTTACCAAGCTTATCAATAACATTATGTTAGATGGTAAGAGAGGCGTATCTCAGAAAATTGTATATGGAGCATTTGCAAGAGTTGAAGAAAAAGCTGGTAAACCTGCTCTTGAAGTATTCGAAGAGGCTATGAACAATATCATGCCAGTTCTCGAAGTAAAAGCAAGACGTATCGGTGGAGCTACCTATCAGGTACCTATCGAAGTTAGAGCTGACAGACGCCAGACATTAGCACTTCGTTGGTTAACAACCTATTCTCGTAAGAGAGGCGAAAAAACCATGGAAGAAAGATTAGCTAATGAAATTCTTGATGCAGCTGCAAGCACAGGCGCATCTGTAAAGAAAAAAGAAGATATGCACAAAATGGCAGAGTCAAACAAAGCATTTGCTCACTATCGTTTCTAATTTTAGAAAAAATAGGAGAGCAGATGCCTTGC
>JAVBUZ010000014.1:0-6875 GCA_031554725.1 Lachnospiraceae bacterium
TGAGTGAGGTGAATGGTCATGCTGTGCATGCAGGACTAAATCCTGCGAAAGTGCAAGATAAATGTTCATGCTACTTCTCTAGTAGTTCCATAACCCCATCATTATTATTATCTTTTTCTGTCACTATCTCAGCAACTTCCTTCACCGCAGCAGTGGCATTCGCCATAGCAACGGCATGCCCTACAGCTTGCAGCATAGAAATATCATTTTCCTCATCTCCAACAGCATAAGCTCTAGCAATTGGAATATGGAGATGCTTACATACTTTGCGAACGGCATTTCCTTTTCCCGCATCCAAGGGCAAAAACTCAAGAAATTTATCGTTGGAAAAAGTAACCTGCATTTTTCCTTCACAATAGGAAGAAATATGCTGACGAAAGGCTTCTAGCTTTGCCTTATCATCTAAGGAAATACACTGTATCTTATATGGTCCTTGGGGAAGTGCAACTTCAAAATCTTCTACAAGGTTAATTGGCATATGAATACGTCTGGTATAAAATTCAAGCTCTGCATTGCGTTTTTTAGCAACAATGGTATCTTCGGTAAAGGTATGCATGTGAAGCCCTGCCGCAGTAGCTTCCCTTTCGATATAAAGAACATCTTCTATAGATAGGCGAGAGCTAGCAATGGCTTTTTTTTCATGGCAGTCATAAATCAGCGCACCATTGTAAGCAATCACAATGGAAGTGGAAATATTTTGCTGTTCCTGTACTTCTAAAATAGCAGGAAGAGGCCTTCCAGTAGTCAAAACGAAAGTATTACCCTCGCCCTCGAAGTTACATATAGCGTCTTGCAAAGCTGGAGAGATGGTGCAATCATCCTTTAGTAAGGTGCCATCCATATCGGAAAAAAGAACTTTGGGAAGTCGTTTCTTTAGTTTTAAAAGTATTTCTTCAGGAATAAAAAGCTTTCCATAACCAACAGCTAAATCAAGCCCTGGTTTATTAGCTCCATGAAAGTCAGAGCCGCCACTTTGAAGCAAACTATATTTGAGGGCCAATTTACGCATTTGACGTTCATCTGCAAGACGATAGGTAGGATAAATACATTCAATACCGATAAGCCCCACATCCTTTAAACTAGAAACTAATTTATCGAGGCGGTCGTTACTCATATGGTAGAGAATAGGGTGGGCTAAAATGGGAATTCCACCAGCCATAAGTATTAGCTCTACAGCGTCAAAGGGTGTAACCTTTTTTCTAGGAACAAAGCAGGAAGCGTGATCACCAAGATAGCGTTCAAAGGCCTCGTTCATGCTTCGAACATACCCATATTTCAACAAGAACTTTGCATAATGCGCACGGGTAATAACCGCATCAGGAAATTCTGATATCAACTTATCGTAAGTGATATCCATCCCGGCATTTTGAAGCTTCTCGCACATTTTATGATTACGAGAGGTTCTTGAATCAATAAATGCTGTGAGCTTATTGGTAAAAGATGTATTTGTATAATCAATATAAAGACCTACGATATGAATATCCTTACCTTCGTATTCTGTAGAAAATTCAATCCCCGGGATAACCTCGGGGATTGTTTGTTCTTCGTTTTGAGGGAAAGTTTTTTTTAGGGACTTGGCATAGGAAATTGCTTCCACAAGTCCGCTGATCGTATCGTGGTCTGTAAGAGCAAAAGCACTTAAGCCTTTTTGTATGGCATAGTCCACTAATTCCGTGGGAGAATAGGTCCCGTCAGATTTATTGGAATGCACATGCAAGTCCACAATATTCATAAAACCTCTTTTCTATTTTTAATCTTCAGCTTCTTCCTCGGCAGTTGCAGTGTAAACAGTACGTTTTCTTGCTAATTCATCACTTGCTAGATATTCATCGTATGTTGTAATCTTGTCAATTAAAGAACCATCTGAAAGGATTTCCATAATACGGTTTGCAGTGGTTTGCACAATCTGGTGATCATGACAAGAAAAAACAATAACACCGTTAAATTTGATGAGTCCATTATTTAAAGCAGTAATAGATTCCATATCTAAGTGGTTTGTAGGCTCATCTAGGATTAAGCAGTTGGCACCACTAATCATCATTTTAGATAACAGACAACGTACCTTTTCACCACCGGAAAGAATTTTAACTTTTTTAACGCCGTCTTCACCAGCAAAAAGCATACGTCCAAGGAAACCACGTACGTAGGTTACATCCTTAACAGGAGAGTAGCCAGTTAACCAATCAGCAATGGTTAAGTCATTGTCGAATTCTTGCGTACTATCCTTAGGGAAATAAGCCTGAGAGGTGGTGATTCCCCATTTATAAGTTCCTTCATCTGGTTCAAGCTCGCCAGCCAAAATCTGAAAGAGCGTAGTTTTTGCAAGCTCGTTGCTACCAACGAAGGCTACCTTGTCCTCGTGTCCAATAATAAAGGAAATATTGTCTAGAACTTTTTCACCATTAATAGTTTTAGATAAGTTTTCTACCGTTAAAACTTCATTACCGATTTCACGTTCTGGACGAAAATCGATATAAGGGTATTTACGGCTTGAAGGTCTAATATCATCTAATTCAATTTTTTCTAGTGCACGTTTTCTAGAGGTTGCCTGTTTAGACTTTGAAGCATTCGCAGAGAAACGAGTAATAAATTCTTGTAATTCTTTGATTTTTTCTTCTTTCTTTCTATTTGCTTCTTTCATCTGTTTTACGATTAACTGGCTTGATTCATACCAGAAATCATAGTTTCCAGCATAAAGCTGAATTTTGCTGTAGTCGATATCGGCAGTGTGTGTACATACCTTATTAAGGAAGTAACGGTCATGGGATACAACGATAACTGTATTTTCAAAGTTGATTAAGAACTCCTCTAACCACGCAATTGCATCTAAATCTAAATGGTTAGTAGGCTCATCAAGTAGTAGAATATCAGGGTTACCAAATAAGGCTTTTGCTAAAAGAATTTTAACCTTCTCGCTACCATTTAAATCCTTCATAGTGGAGTAGTGGATAGAAGAATCAATTCCTAAACCATTTAGAAGCATAGCAGCATTACTTTCTGACTCCCATCCATTCATTTCGGCAAATTCGCCTTCAAGCTCACTAGCGCGGATACCATCCTCGTCTGTGAAGTCTTCTTTTGCGTAAATTGCGTCTTTTTCTTTCATGATTTGGTAAAGTCTTTTATTACCCATGATAACAACATCCATAACCTGATGGTCATCATATTTAAAGTGATCCTGCTCTAATACAGATAGACGCTGACCAGGAGTGATTACAATATCTCCAGTGGTGGTTTCTAGCTTACCACTTAATATTTTTAAGAATGTTGATTTACCAGCACCATTGGCACCGATAAGACCATAGCAATTTCCTTCTGTAAACTTTATATTTACATCTTCAAATAAAGCTTTTTTTCCAATTCGTAATGTTACATTATTAGCACTAATCATTTTTTCAAAACCTTTCTTTTTGTGGTGGCACTTTTAGTAAATAGCCGTCCTTTCCTATTTTACATGAAAAATATGGATTTTCAAGCCATTCTTTACATTTCTTATGAAATTTTACGATTTAGCACGTTGAACTTATATTTGGCAAATGCTAAAATACTCTTGGAGTATAAAATAATGATGGGAGAACTTGGTATGAATTCAAAATTAAATATGAAACGTACTTTTTTTGTAGGCCTAGCTTTTTTATCAATTTGTAGTTTTTGGCAAATGTATGACAACATTATTCCACTAATTTTACAAGGCACCTTTGGCCTTGGTGAAACAGTAACAGGAGCGGTTATGGCACTGGATAATGTCTTAGCAGTTTTTCTTTTACCTTTGTTTGGAACCTTGTCCGATAAGGTGGATACAAAATGGGGAAAGAGAACGCCATTTATTGTAATTGGAACAGCTTTTGCAATTGTATTTATGTTAATTCTTCCACTAGCAGATAAGATGGAGAGCTTACCCTTATTCGTAGGTGCTTTATTTGGAACCCTAATTGCAATGGGATTTTATCGTTCACCAGCAGTAGCACTTATGCCAGATTTAACACCAAATCATTTGCGCAGTAAAGCCAATGCCATTATTAATTTAATGGGCGCAGTAGGAGGCGTCTATGCACTTATTATGATTAAGCTTTTGGTTGGAGCAGGAAGCAAACCTTCCTATCAACCATTATTTTTCAGTATTGCAGGTATTATGATATTTGCTGTAGTTATTCTCGTTATAACCATTAAAGAGAAAAAACTAGTAGCTGAGATGGAAATAGAAAATCCGGTTGTGGAAGAGAAAAAGGAAGATGTAAAAAAAGGAAAGAAATTTCTTCTTCCCAAGGATGTGAAAAGAAGCTTAGGTTTCCTTTTAGCGTCTGTAGCACTTTGGTTTATGGCATATAATGCGGTTACCACAGCTTTTTCTAGATATGCCAAGGTGGTATGGAAGATGGAAGGAGGCGGCTTTGCCAATTGTCTTATGGTAGCAACCGTAGCAGCCATTATTAGTTACATACCGATAGGAAGTATTTCAAGTAGAATCGGAAGAAAGAAAACCATTATGGGTGGTATTGTGCTCATGTCGGTTTGTTATTTTGGAGCTATTTTTGTATTACAGTATCATCCGCTGGTTAATGTTGCCTTCGCTTTTATTGGTGTAGGCTGGGCAGCAATTAATGTCAATTCCTACCCGATGGTAGTGGCTATTGGCGAAGGAAATGACGTAGGTAAGTTTACTGGAACCTATTATACCTTTTCCATGGTGGCACAAATTATAACGCCTGTTTTATCCGGTTTTTTATTAGAGCATGTTTCCTATCAGACCTTGTTCCCTTATGCACTTATTTTATCCATTGGTGCATTTATTACAATGACCCAGGTAAAGCATGGAGATGTAAAGGTAGAAAAGAAAGCAAGCATATTAGAGAATTTTGACGTGGAAGATTAAAGGACAAATGGAAATGAAAATTCTTTTAGGAATAGTTATATTTTTGATTGTGCTAGTGGTGTTATATTTATTGGCCATTATGCCAAGAATGATTGGAAGGGCAGATGCCACTCCTTTTAAAGAAAGATTATATGCACATAGAGGCTTGCATGATAATGAAAGCAGCGCACCAGAAAATTCCATGGCAGCTTTTCGAAAAGCAGTGGAGGCAGGCTTTGGAATTGAGCTGGATGTGCAGTTGACAAAAGATAAGGTACCAGTTATCTTTCATGATTTTAATTTAATGAGAATGTGTGGAGTAGAAGGAAAGCTTTCTAGCTTTACCATGGAAGAATTACAACAGCTTCATTTAGGAAAATCAGAAGAAAGAATTCCTTGTTTGGATGAGCTACTAAAAATGGTAAAGGGACAAGTTCCACTTATTATTGAATATAAAATATCTGGAAGTGATGTAGAGGTATGTAGGGTCTCAGAAAACTTTCTAAAGGAATATAAAGGCGCTTATTGTGTAGAATCCTTTAATCCATTAGGTGTTTTGTGGTATCGAAAAAATAGAAAAGATATAGTAAGAGGACAGCTAGCCGATTCATTTATAAAGGAAAAAGAAAAGGGCTATCCACGTATTGTTTTTGAAATACTTCACAATCTAGTTCTTAATTTTTTGACGAAGCCAGATTTTATTGCTTATAACCATAAGCATTATAAAGATTTATCTAGATGCCTATGCAGATACTTATATAGAGGAACTGCTGTAGCATGGACAATTAGAAACCAAGAAGACTTAAATAATAGAAGAAAAGATTTCGACATATTTATTTTTGATAGCTTTTTGCCAAATGATGAATGAAATGATGAAATAGACAGAAAAAATTCAAAAAACCCAGTAAAATCAATGTAAACGCTTACATTTTTGGTGAAAGTGCACGAATAAGATTGGTAAGTTTTGGGTATAATAAACGAAAGTGAAGGTCTTGACAAAAATTTGTCAAAAACGCCTTGATATTTTTTTGTCAAATTGATACAATGTTCAAGAATTAGGGATTTGAAGTAATTTCAAATCGGGGTTTACAAATTTTTGTCACATATATTAAATCATGAAAAGGGAGACAAAAACATGAACAAATGGGTTTATAAGTTTACAGAAGGAAGCGCAGAAATGAAAAATCTGTTAGGTGGAAAAGGTTCTAACTTAGCAGAAATGACAAATTTAGGTCTTCCAATTCCTCAAGGTTTTACAGTAACCACAGAGGCTTGTATTGATTATTACAATCAAGGAAAACAAATTACAGCAGAAATTCAAGATCAAATTTTTGCAAACATCACAGATTTAGAAGCATTAATGGGTAAAAAATTTGGTGATACCGAAGATCCATTACTAGTTTCTGTACGTTCTGGTGCTAGAGCATCTATGCCAGGTATGATGGATACTATTCTTAACTTAGGTCTTAATGACGTAGCAGTAGAAGGTTTCGCTAAGAAAACTGGCAATGCTAGATTTGCTTACGATTCTTATCGTCGTTTTATTCAGATGTACTCTGACGTAGTTATGGAAGTTCCAAAGTCCTTTTTTGAGAAGATTATCGATGAAATGAAAGAAGAAAAAGGTGTTTCTTTTGACACTGATTTAACAGCAGACGATTTAAAAGAACTTGCTAATAAGTTCAAAGCTGTATATAAAGACGCTATGAATGGGGAAGATTTCCCTCAGGATCCAAAAGAACAGTTAATGGGAGCTGTTAAGGCAGTATTTCGTTCTTGGGATAACCCACGTGCTATCGTTTACAGACGTATGAATGATATTCCTGGCGACTGGGGAACAGCTGTTAACGTACAGTCTATGGTATTTGGTAACAAAGGAAATACATCAGGTACAGGTGTTGCGTTTACACGTAATCCATCTACTGGTGAAAGAGGAATCTATGGTGAATACTTAATCAACGCTCAGGGTGAAGACGTTGTTGCTGGTGTTCGTACACCACTTCCTATTTCTAAACTAGAAGAA
>JAVBUZ010000166.1:0-10695 GCA_031554725.1 Lachnospiraceae bacterium
AAGAAAAATAAGACTTCCCTGAGCAAACATTTTTCCTTCCAGTTCAAAGCTAGCTGGATAAGTCGCTGCCATAATGCTTTCGCCAAGTACGGTAAAGAAAACGGTTACTCCCATCGTGCTAATAAAGGTCCAAATAATTCCTGCTTGTATTTGTTCTCTTACCAGCTTATATTCTTCTCTTTTCATGATGATAGTAATTTTATGAACCATAGAAACCAAGCCTAGGCTTACCGCCGCTAAAATCAACACTACCCATACCTCATATTTTCCACCAAAGCTTGCATACCTCTTTATTGACTGGTAAATATCTTCTTGTTTTCTTTGATAAAAAAACAAGCCTAGGCAATTTGGCATAATCAGCAATAGCCCAATAAGTCCCGTTGGTAAAATCGAGCGAAGCATTGCTCCCAATAATTCAGAGTATTTTTCTTGTTTGCTACTTGTATCTTTACTAAATTTTGACTTTTGGCGTCTTCCAGCTCCGATATAAACAAACATTACGAACAGAAACACTAATATAGCTGCGCTTAGTAGTCCAAGCGCAATTCCACTACTTACATACATACCTGAAAAGTCTCCATTACGTAAAAGTCCAGAAACCTTCTCACCATATTCTTTGAAGGAAAGTGAGAAAAACAAACTAAAGGTAATGAAAAACAGGGTTCTTGCAATATGAGACACTGCAGTTGGCATTGCAGTTCCCGTTCCTTGGAAATATCCCTTGAGGGCGTTGATACAAGCACTAATTAGTACAATTGGAGCAATAAAATACATGGCTTGCACAGCATACGGAACTAGAAGAATCTTCTCAAACCACAGTCTGCTTACACTATAAAAAATAGCTGTACATATTAGCCCAATGATTACCGCATAAAGCATTGCAACATTTAAGACCCTGCCTGCATTCTTGTACTGTCCCTTTGATAGTCTTAAGCGAACAAGCTTCTCAACTGCTTCCGATATGGGCATTACAAATAACATATATAGCAATAGGAAACTCTCAAAGGCTGCAACAAAATAACCCAGCCCATTGTCACCCATTTTATTGGACATAAAAATAATTGAAACGATTCCTACTATACTGGCCAATAAGATAATCTGTCTACTTCTTACTTCTGCATGATTCATCTTTTGTAATCCTTCCCCTAAGTAAAATTCATTTAATGCATTTTAAGCTTCTCGTGAAATTCCTAGTTTTGAAAGTGTTTCTTCTTGTTTTGCTTCCATCACTTTTGCTTCACTTTCTTCCATGTGGTCATATCCACAAAGGTGAAGCATACTATGAGCAATTAAGAAAGCAAACTCTCTTTTGTGGCTGTGACCGTAATTTTCTGCTTGTTCAAAAACCTTATCGGCAGAAACAATAATATCTCCCAAAATAAGCTCCCCAGTATCTGGTTCAAAGCAATCTAACGCATTTTCTTCTGCCAAACTAAAATCGCTTGGTTTTAAAAACTCTACATTAGGAAATGACAACACATCTGTTTCCTTATCAATATTACGATGTTCTGCATTAAAACCCCGTATTCCTTCATTATCTGTCAGCAAAACATTTAGCTGCACTTCATATGGGCATTGTTCACTTTCTAGAACCTGATTAGCTACTAGCTTTATTATCTCTTCCACTTCAAAATCAAATTTCTTATCCGTTTCATTTTCAACGTAAAAAGTCATAATACAGTTTTTCCTCCTTAAAGATATCTTTAATCGCAATAATTTCTTTTAATGATATTTGGCAATTATTTAAGATTCCACTTTCCATTTTTTTCTTAAAAATGGTTTCTATTATTTGATTATAATCAAGTGCTGCATCCGATTGCTTTGAAAAAAGAAACAGAATAGACGAAACTACTGCATCTGAAAATAGTAGGATGGCTGTTTCTCTTTGGGTTACTACTGTTTTTTCATCCACGAACTCCTGCATGATTTGTCTTGAAGCAGGAGGAAAATCATACTCAATACATATGTTTTCAATCATCTCCCATGAAATATCCCCACGCATAATTCCAATTCTATGATAATATCCAGCCGCTTTTGTTGCCTCGAAATTGCAGTCCAGTTTTTTTGCTATTCGATCGCAAAAATAAGAGGTATGTACCACTTTGTAGTATTCCTCTTTGGAATACTGTTTTAGTTCTACTAATAATGGATATTCTGGATCATTTATTTCCATATATTTATCTCTATATTTATAGATAATTGCCGAAGAAAAGATTTTTAAAATCGCTACTAGAAGAATCGTACTAACAATAATATTCATAAAGGGAATTAGAAACAACTCTACACTTAATTTTTCATTGGCATAAAGTACCACACAAGCGGTCTCACTGACCATAAGTAACAAAACAGAAACAAAAACTGGGATTCCCACCTTAAAGCTTCCATCCAGCTTTTTAAAGAGACAAGCTCCGGCTACTCCTGAAAAAAAGTAAAGAATAAACGAAATGCCTGCTACTCCTGAAATCATAATCGTTATCAGTAGCATAAGAGCACCTGCTGTAATCCCTATTATTGTATTACTAAATAGAGAAAGGGTAATAAAGATAACTAAAAATGGCCAGCCAGCAATTGGTAAATACGCGCAAGCAACACTTAACCCCATTGTAATTAGGTATACTAAAAAAAAACGTCCGTAATTCTCTCTATTATCATAATCATATAAATGATTGGCATTGGAAAAAGCCATCAAAAATAAGACAATGCCAATTCCAATTCCAACCATCACGGTATTGCTTATGATAGTGGTTATGTCAAAACCTCTAAGATAGGATGTCATACATACCACAAACAAAGTTACAAAAAACATAACTGTTGAAATAATAAATGTATGAATTCCTTGATGTTCCTTATTTTCTACCATGATTGTTCCTACTCTTTATATTCTTTCGTGTTTCTCTAGATTCTCTAGCTTCAAAATCTTCATATGCTTTTACAATTTTTTGTACCAGTGGATGTCTTACAACATCCTTACTGGTTAGATTGCAAAAAGCAATGTCATCAATCTTTCCTAATATTCTTGCTGCAACATCTAAACCTGATTTTGTTCCTGGTAATAAATCCTTTTGAGATGAGTCACCTGTAATAACTACCTTAGAACCAAATCCAATTCTAGTTAAAAACATCTTCATCTGTGCTGGCGTAGTATTTTGAGCCTCATCTAAAATAATATAAGCATTGTCTAAGGTTCGACCTCTCATATATGCTAACGGGGCTACTTCAATAAGTCCCTTTTCCATATTTTTAGCAAAGCTTTCGGCCCCCATAATTTGATATAGGGCATCGTAAAGTGGCCTTAAATAGGGGTCTACCTTGCTTTGCAAATCACCTGGTAAAAAACCTAATTTCTCTCCCGCTTCAATAGCTGGTCTTGTTAGGATGATTCTACTTACTTCATTGTTCTTAAATGCCGTAATTGCCATCGCCATAGCTAAATAAGTTTTTCCAGTACCTGCTGGCCCCAGTCCAAATACTATCATTTTCTTTCTGATTGCATCAACATATTGCTTCTGTCCTAAGGTCTTTGGTTTAATGGGCTTCCCGCTTATGGTGTGACAAATCACGTCTGCATCTATCTGTGTTAGTATCTCTTCTTGTTCTTCTTTACCAAGCTCAATTGCGTAATTCATATTCTGTTCCTCTATCTCATTGCCTCTTTTAGATATTTCTGTTAATTGAGCTAAAACTTTGGCAGCCTTTTTTACTAGCTTTTCTTCACCCAATATCTTCACTGCCCCGTCTCTATCTACGATACTTACTCCCATGTCCTCCTCAAGAGTTCGTATATAATGATCATTTTGCCCGAATATTTTTTGCATATGCTGGGTAGGTATTTCCATTGTATATGTTATTTCACTCATTCATTTCCCGCCTCATTTTCTTCTAGCTGGGTAGCTTCAGCATCATCTAGTCGGTTTTCTGTAGTCATTCCGATCTTTTCTACCACCTGCAATTCACCTTCTAAAATCCACTCATTACTACTGGTATCTATTTTAACATTTTTTTCAATAATTTGTACCCCTTTTTCCTCTAAACTTGTTATTATTTTTGCATATTTTTCTTTTAAAATAGTTTCTGCCTCAT
This sequence comes from Lachnospiraceae bacterium, assembly GCA_031554725.1. Classification (GTDB taxonomy): domain Bacteria; phylum Bacillota; class Clostridia; order Lachnospirales; family Lachnospiraceae; genus JAVBUZ01. The sequence goes on from JAVBUZ010000166.1 coordinate 4,081, forward strand.
TAAGGGTATAGCTTTTTTCCAAATTTTGGTATTCTCTATATGTTTTACTACCAAAAACTATCGGCAAGGAAACTCCTTTTAACAGTTCTATGCTATTTTTATTTATAACTACATCGTAATATAAGTAGCTTATTTCCTCCAATGATAGTTTATATTCCTTTTCACCTATTTGAATTATGTTCTTTTTCTTTTCTCTTCCCGTATATATCTTTTCTTGATATAAAAAAGGGAGGGTTTCTTTTACTGGAATCATATGTTTTAGATATATATCTGCATCCGCTGATGCATATTGATATTTCCGGACAGTCATGTCTTCATTAAACACGGGAACACTTCCTGACACTAAAACATCTCCCATTTTTATAGCCTGCCCGATAGTAACTTGAGGCATCCCTGCTCTCACTATCATGGAGTAAATGGTTCCGTCGTATTCACTGATCAAATTAGTTCCATACGGAAAATTGTCTTCTTCTTTTTCTACAATAATATTTTCGTTTTCTTTAATAACAATATTTAGCTTAGTACCTTCTTGCTTTGCCGACGTCCACGTAACAATGTTAAAGGTCCTTCTAATTTCCTTTTCCAAATTAGCTATATCCACATCTTTTCTTTTCATTCCAATCTTTATATTTTGTGAATCTAGAAAATCTTCAAAAATGTCTTCCGTTATGGTATAGTTTCCACTTAATGAAATATCCCATATATATGTAGATGACCAAATCCAAAAGGCAATTGCCGCAAATAGTCCTAATACAAAGATTTTTCTAGCAAATACCCTTGGTATCAAAAAAGGGAGTCCACATCTTTTTAATATGGCTACCCTAGTTTTTGTTTTTTTTACAATTGGACGTAATTTATAAAAGCCTTGCAGACTTATACTCATATAGTAAATATCGCCTTCTTTTCTTATATCCCATAGTAATATATTTTTATTACTACAAAGATTCATAAAGCGCTCTGGGGAAAATCCCCATACCTTAATTTTTACATACCCTTTTAGATATTTTAAGAATTCAATCATATCCTCTGACCTTTCTATTCTTAACCTTAAAGATAGTGGACACTATTTATGTACCCACTTATCTTCATATCTTCATTGGTATAGTAATCTATGGATAATTTTGTTCCTTCAAAACGTATTTGACAGGTCTTTCCTTGCAGTAAAATGACAGTGTCTGTATACTCTAAAATCCCCCTATAATTTTCAATCCAAGCATCTTTATTTCCTGTCATGGTTACAACAAAAGCACCCATCATAATGTCTTTGGGAAGTTGTAAGGATTCAACTAATATTTCTTTGCCATTTTTTTTATTTGTTTTAGGTTTATTCTTTCTCATATAACACTATATTCAAGCTACAGCGATATAATACCTTTCAAAAATGGTACTTTTTCTATCTTACTTTCTGAAAATGTATACGCACTCACAAATCTTTTTTCTGCCTCTTCACATTTTCCAGCATCACTAGCATGTATCGTCGCAATGCTTTCTCCTGTGGTTACATAATCGCCTCTTTTTTTGTGAAGCTCAAAACCCACAGCTAAATCTATCACACTTTCTTTTGTTTCTCTTCCACCCCCTAGAATAAGAGAGCAAATTCCAATTTCATCACAGGCAATATGCTTTATATATCCTGTCACTGGCGAAATCACTTCTTTTTTTATAGCCGCCTGTGGTAAAAGACTGGTATCATAAACGGCCTCTTTATTTCCACCTTGTGCCTGAATAAAGTCAGCAAGTTTTTGTAATGCACTTCCGTCTTTAATGGTTTTTTCTAGCATCTGTCTTGCCTGCACTTCATTACTTGCTGCCTCACCACATATAAGCATCTGTGAGCCAAGAGCTAAGCATAGTTCAAGAAAATCTGCTTTTCCGTTGCCTTGCAAGGTTTCAATTGCCTCTTTTACTTCTAGTGCATTGCCTACCGTATAGCCTAAAGGCTGATCCATGTCAGAAATAATCGCTACCGTTTTTCTTCCCGCACCATTTCCAATCTCTACCATGGCTTTTGCTAAGGCAAAGGCATCCTCTTCCTTTTTCATAAAAGCACCACTACCAGTTTTTACATCTAAAACTATGGCATCCGCGCCAGCTGCTAGTTTTTTGCTCATAATGGAGCTAGCTATCAATGACATATTATCAACCGTAGCTGTTACATCCCTAAGGGCATAAAGCTTTTTATCTGCTGGTGCCAAATCCGCGGTCTGTCCCATAATGGATATCCCTATCGTATTCACATTCTGAATAAATTCTTTTGTCGTAATTCCCGTAGAAAAACCGTCAAAGCTTTCTAGCTTATCTATGGTTCCGCCAGTGTGTCCTAAGCCTCTGCCACTCATCTTTGCTACTGGAATATTACATGCTGCTACCATTGGTGCAAGTGCCAAGGAGGTTTTGTCACCAACCCCTCCTGTGCTATGTTTATCTACCTTTATACCCTTTATACTTGAAAGATCAAGGGTATCTCCGCTATGAGCCATCGCCATAGTTAAAGCTAAGGTTTCCTCTTTGTTCATTCCCTTAAAATATATTGCCATCATCATAGCTGACATCTGATAATCAGGTATCGTTCCCTTGGTATATTCCTTAATCATAAAATCTATTTCTTCTGACGTTAATATTTCACCGTTTCTTTTTTTAATGATTAAATCATACATTCTCATAGGTTATACCTCTTTTCAAGATTAATCTACAGATTTAAGGGACTCTGCCATGTTAATTTTTTCTAGCTTAACTGTCATAATTCTATTTACAATCCATGCAAAAACAAAGGTCAATAAAACACTATATACATAACTCATTGGAAGGATTCGAACCGCGAAATTTACCATATCAATTTTAATTTCATACATAATAAACTTGTGTAGAAAAACACCTAAAACAAGGCCTACCATAGAACCAATAAAGGTTAATACGGTATTTTCTCTAAATACATATTGAGATGTTTCTTTCTTATAAAAGCCTAAAACTTTTATGGTCGCAATTTCCCTGATACGTTCTGTAATATTTATGTTTGTTAGGTTATACAACACAATAAACGCCAAGGCTGCCGCACATAGAATAACTAAAAGAACTACGTAGTCTAAGCTTTTCATCATACCATCAAATCTTTCAAGCACATCACTATTTATAGTCGTATTCGATACCGTTGACAGCTTAATAATAGATGCTGCCACATTATGTGCATCGGAATCTTCATTTAGGTTAACTAGCGCTGTTTTAAACTCTACGGCCTCACCCATCTGCTGTTCATAGCTTTGGGCATTTAAGTATACATAATTGTAAACAAAATTTTCACAAATTCCGCTAATGGTCGCGTCTATTCTATTTAGGTCTTCATCCTGAAGATATATACTATCACCAATTGATAAATCATACGTATCCGCAATAAATTTGCAAATAACAATTTCACCATTTTCAGGATAGTCAACAGGCGCACCTTTGCTGGTATGCAAATCAAAGAACTCTCCAAAGGTTTCTATATCACTTGTCATAACAAGCTCTACTGACTTCATCTGACCATTGGCGTATAAATCCATGCTTTTTTCAGCTATATATTGATAGGACTCTGCATTGTTTTCTAGTTTTTTCTCTAATGCCTGCCTTCCAGCCACGCTGTTTCCATCTTTTAACACAACACTCATATCATAGGTCTGAATTTCCGAAAATTGCATTGTTGCAACATCTGCAATAGAATCCTGTATGCCAAAGGCTGCTAAAAGCAATGCAGTACAGCCACTAATACCGATAATCATCATAAAGAATCGCTTTTTATATCGAAGAATATTTCTTACGGACACCTTCTTTAAAAACTTTAAACGTTTCCAAATAAAAGGAATATATTCCAAGAACACTCTTTTTCCTGCCTTGGGCGCCTTAGGCCTCATAAGCTCCGCCGCCACTTCCGAAAACTCATAATGACAAGATAACCAGGTTGTTCCAACTGAGCAAAGAAGTGAAATTGCAAGGCAAAGAATCGCTACACTAGGCTGGAACACATAATTTAAGCTTATCATATTGTACATCATTCCATAGGCACTCCAAATAACCTTCGGAAATAAGAAGGTACCAAGACCAAAACCAAAGATACATCCCATTACCGCTGCACTTCCTGAGTAAAACATATATTTAAACATAATGGTACTTTCACCATAGCCCAGAGCCTTTAGTACACCTATTTGGGTTCTTTGTTCTTCTACCATTCGGTTCATAGTTGTAATACAAACTAATGCGGCCACTAAAAAGAAAAAGATTGGAAATACATTCGAAATATCCTCTACAATATTAGAATCACTTTCAAAGCAAACATAGCCCACATTGGTATCCCTGCCAAGAACATAGGTATCTGGCTTTTCTACATCCGCTATCTCTTCTTCTGCATCCGCTATTTTAGCTTCTGCATCCGCTATTTCGGCGTCAAATTCTTTTATACCATCTTCGTATTCCTTTAATCCGTCTTCGTATTCTAACCAACCGTCCTCAAGCTCTACCTGCTTTTCTTCCAGTTCCTTCTTCCCATCCGCTAGCTTAACTTTGGCATCAGCAATCTTTTTCAGGCCATCTGCGACCTCTTCTTTAGCATCTGCCAGTTCTTTTTTACCATCTTCTATTTTAATTCTTCCATCCGCCAGCTCTTTTAATGCACTTGCAAGTTGCCTATCGGCATCTTCAAGCGCCACTCTTCCCGCATCTATTTGCGCTTGGTAGGTTGCAATTGTAGACAGGCCTGCTTCTAATGCCATTTTTGCCTGTGATAGCTCTGGTGTTAAATATGGTGCTGGAATAGCATCTATCTGCGCTTTTTGCTCCAATAATGCACTAAGCTGAGCATCTAGCTCGGTTTGACTTACCTTTAACTCTGCCCACTTTTCTTCCACGATATAGTTGTTGGAATCCCAAGCTTCTTGACCATCCTTTAACTCTTTTTCTTTTTCTATAAGTGTCGCTTCATTGTCGACGATTTCTTTTTGGTCATCAATTAACTTTTGCTCATTCTCGGCAATTTCCTTTTGGGCATCTGCAAGTTCTCGCTTAGCATCTGCAATTTTATCTACGCCTTCTGTAAGTTCAGTATAAGCGTCCGCTAATTTTTGTTTTGCATCCGCTAACTCTTCCTCTGCCTCTGCCTTTTTATCCGCAAGCTCCTGCTTTCCATCCGCAAGCTCTTCTTTTGCATCTGCAAGCAGACTTTCATAGCGCAAATCTGCCTGTACAGCGCACATGTCTTTCCATACTTGTTCCTTCGCATCTATGTAAGCTTCATATTCGTCGCTATACATATCAAAGTCTTTATCAAATTTCACAAATATTTCTGTAAAATAATCTACATCAAATCCTTCTGGTAAAAGGTACATAAAACCGTTGATTTTACCGTTTCCCAAGGATGTATTTCCACGTTCAAACTGAATATAATAAGATGATTGAACAATACCTACTATTTCGTATTGCTTTTGGCTAAATCTCTCTAAATCCTCGTCTTCATTTTCATTTGACAAAACAATTATGTTTCCGATTTGATCTTCTGTGAATAGCGTGGAGTCTACAACACATTCATTTGCATTTTCAGGCATTCTACCTGCAAGTACCTCTAGTTCATTCACTCCTTCTGTAATCGAGTGAGCCTTCATAACACCACTGTTTCCAGAAGCATCTTCATAGATAATATCGAAGGATACTGCTCCCGCAGCAGTTCTTATATCTTCCATCATAGATATATTTTCTAAATTTATTTCGTCAAATCCCACGGTTGAAATTAAACGAAAATCATAAAACTGTTTTTCTTCTAGGTAACCCTGAGTTGTTGCTACCATAGCTGGTTTTGTTACTTTTAGTCCAGCAAAAAAGCCAACACCAAGAGCAACTATGGAAAACATCGCCATATAGCGTCCAAAGCTTTGTCTTATTTCTCTAAAAGTTGTCTTTCTTATCATTGATTTCATTCGCTTTTTCCTTCTACCACTCAATAGCTTCTACATCTACAATATTGTTATTCTTTTCCATCTTTACTACCGTACCACTTTTTACAGTAATAATTCGATCCGCCATTGCCGCTAGTGCTTGGTTATGGGTAATTACAACAACAGTCTTTCCTTTTTTGCGACAAGTATCTTGTAATAATTTCAAAACTGCTTTTCCCGTATTGTAATCTAATGCACCTGTTGGTTCATCACACAAAAGAAGTTTTGGATTTTTTGCTAAGGCCCTAGCTATAGCAACTCTTTGCTGTTCTCCACCTGAAAGTTGTGCTGGAAAATTTCCTGTACGTTTTTCTAAGCCTACTTCTTTTAATACCTCTGCCGCATCCAAAGGCTCTTTACAAATCTGTGCTGCCAGTTCTACATTTTCTAGTGCTGTTAAGTTCTGAACTAGATTATAAAACTGAAAAACAAAACCTACATCAAAGCGTCTGTAGGAGGTTAATTGTTTTTTATTATATTTTGATATTTCTTCACCATCTAACATTACACAGCCGGTAGTCAAGGTATCCATTCCACCCAAAACATTTAAGATAGTAGTTTTTCCTGCTCCTGAGGCACCAACAATTACACAAAATTCGCCCTTTTCAATTTCAAAGTTTACATCATGTAATGCTTTAATTTCTACATAACCAGAGTT
>JAVBUZ010000162.1:0-8319 GCA_031554725.1 Lachnospiraceae bacterium
ACCAAAGAAATTCCTATTTTTGTTGGGGTATATGTAATACAATCCAAGTAGTTGTTTTTTGATTCCTCAAGTGCTTGCTTATTAATATATGTTCCGGGGGTTACAATACGAACTACTTCTCTTTTCACCAACCCCTTAGCAAGCTTAGGATCTTCTACCTGTTCGCAAATAGCAACCTTGTACCCTCTAGATACCAGTTTGTTTAAATAACCCTCTACTGCATGATATGGAACACCACACATAGGAGCTCTTTCTTCTAAGCCACAGCTCTTCCCTGTTAGCGTAATTTCTAATTCTTTGGTTACAGTAAGCGCATCATCAAAGAACATCTCATAAAAATCGCCCAAACGATAGAAAAGAATACAGTCCTTATATTCCTTTTTGGTTTCCATATATTGTTGCATCATAGGGGTTAATTCTGCCACGCTATTAATCTCCTTTGTACTTCTTCTTTATTGTAATTCCTTAGCACGCAAAATAGCATCATCTATATGCTCGCAAAAATTTTCACTACCAACCATTTCTATAAAGCCCGCCTTTTTCATAACAGATAGGGGTTGTTCGCTTACATGAGAAAAAAGCAAATGCACTTTTTTCTTTTTACAATTTTCGCATAGCTGTATTAAACTTCGCATCGCAGTTGCATCAAGTGCGCTTACACTTCGCATGCGAATAATCAAGCATTTCATCTTTTCTTCTACTGCAATATTTAAAATTTTATCTGCTACTCCAAAAAACATCGGACCACTTATTTCATAAACAACCGTCTCCCTAGGTACCGTCCTTAGGCTTGTACTATCGGCATCATCATCTTCATCAAGATATTCCCATTCCTCTATCTGGGTTACTTCACTCATACGTTTTACAAATAAAACAAAGGTTGATATCAGCCCTACTTCAATAGCAACTACCAAATCAAAAACAACCGCAAGTAAGAAGGTTAATACTAATACAACAATATCACTTTTAGGCGCTGTTTTGCATAAATAAACAACTCTTTTCCACTCAGACATATTATACGCCACCATAAAAAGAATTGCTGCTATTGTTGGCATTGGAATCAGTGCAACATAAGGCATTAAAACTACCAAAATAACAAGTAAGGTTATCGAATGAACCATTCCTGCTACTGGTGTTCTACCACCATTTTTTACATTTGCAGCTGTTCTTGCCATAGCTCCGGTTGCCGGAATACCACCAAAAAGAACTGACGCTATATTACCAACACCTTGCGCAATGAGCTCTGTATTAGATTTATGCTTACTGTTTACCATACCATCAGTTACCACACAAGAAAGCAAAGACTCCATGGCGGCTAATATAGCTATCGTAAAGGCATCTGGCAAAACATTCTTTATCGTAACCAACTTAATTACCGGAATTGAAAATCTTGGTAATTTATTGGATATTTCATATAAATCCTTGATGGTATTTACCTTCATATCCAAGCCATTTACCATCAAAATACCTACTAAGACGGCAATAAGTGAGGGTGGAATTTTCTTAAAAAATCCCGGAAGCATTGGCCAAATAATTAAAATAGTCAAACTAACTAAGCCAACAAAAACTGCTGAGTAGTTAATAGTCTCTAAAAATAAAAATACTGCCCCTAATTTATCAATGGTTTCTATTAAAGGTTCCTCTGTGACAATTGTAAGCCCTAAAAAGTCTTTGATTTGTCCAATAAAAATGGTTACCGCAATACCAAAAGTAAAGCCTGCCGTAATCGTGCAGGGAATAAATTTAATCAGCGTTCCTAGTCTAAAAACGCCCATGAGTATCAAAAATATACCTACCAAAATGGAAGCAACTACTAGACCATCCATACCATTTTTTGCCACAATGCCTGCCACAATCGTTGCAAATGCTGCTGTTGGCCCGGCTATTTGTACTCTACTTCCGCCTAAAAAGGCAACCACAAAACCTGCTATAATAGACGTATATATTCCTCTTTCTGGAGTTACGCCCGAAGCTAGTGCTAGTGATATTGATAGAGGTAGGGCAATAATTGCCACAACAATTCCTGCAATCACATCTTTCATAAATTGTGCTTTTGTATATGTTTTCATTACCGAAAATAATTTTGGTTTTATCTTTTCCATGATGCTTTTGTCCCTTGTATATTAAATTAAACTCCCCATATAATAGAAGCCTTTACATTCATCCATCTTCACCTTAACAATGGTTCCGATTAGCTTTTTATCACCTTCAAAATGAACTAATACGTTTTGAGAAGTCCTACCAGTCATAAGCGCCTCATCATGTTCATTAACTTCCTCAACTAAAACATCAAGAATTTGACCTTCAAAGCGCTGAGTTTGCTTTCTAGTCATGCTTCGCACTTCTTCTAACACCTTATCAAAGCCAAGCTTTACCTGTTCTTCAGGCACTTGATTTTCCATAGCGGCAGCTGGTGTTCCCGTTCTTTTTGAATAAATATAGGTAAAAGCATTATCATATTCTACCTGGCGTATGACAGCTATGGTTTCTTCTACATCCTCCATAGTTTCCCCAGGAAAACCGACAATAATATCTGTTGTAATTGATATATCGGGAATTTCCTCTCTAATATGCTTTGCAAGTGCTATGTACTGCTCCTTCGTATAACGTCTATTCATTGCCGTCAAAATATTAGTTGAACCAGACTGTAGTGGCAAATGTAAATGTTTACAAATCTTCTTAGAATTTTTCATAACCTGAATCAGCTCTTCTGATAAATCTTTTGGATGAGAAGTCATAAAGCGAATTCTTTCTAACCCTTCTATTCTTTCAATCTCCACCAATAATTCCGCAAAAGACATTGGTGTTTCAAAATTCTTTCCATATGAATTTACATTTTGTCCTAAAAGCATAATTTCCACTACACCTTCTGCAACTAGAGACTGAATCTCTTTTATGATATCTTTTGGATGTCGACTTCTCTCTCTACCTCTAACATAGGGAACAATACAGTAACTACAAAAATTGTTACAGCCAAACATAATATTTATGCCTGACTTAAAAGCATATTTTCTTTCTACTGGAAGCTCTTCTACAATTTTATCGGTATCCTTCCAAATATCAATTACCATACCTTTATTTTCAAAGGTACTAGTAAGAAGCTCTGCAAACTTAAAGATATTGTGCGTTCCAAATATTAGATTTACAAAACGATAGCTTGTCTTAAGTTTTTCAATAACAGAAGGCTCTTGCATCATACAGCCACAAAGAGCTATTTTCATTTGAGGATTTTTGCTTTTTAGTCTTTTTAATTCTCCAAGTCTTCCATATACCTTTTGATTGGCATTATCTCTAACCGTACAGGTGTTGAAAATAACAAAGTCCGCATTTTCATCTTCAATTACTTCATAGCCTACAAGCTCAAGTATTCCCACTAATTTTTCAGAGTCTCTTGCATTCATCTGACACCCAAAGGTGGTTACACAGCAGGTCAACTTATGTCCCGCCTCTTTTGAAGCCTCTTCTACATATTTTTTTGCCTTTTCGATGAAATAAAACTGTCTTTTCGTTTCATCCACTGGAATATTATCTAACATTTCATTCATTATCTTTTTTACCTTCTATGCTTCACTTTTTCCGTATTTCTCAGCAATTCTAACAAGTAGTTCTACATTCTTTTCCATGGACTGTATACATGCAAATTCATGCTTTCCATGGAAGTTTTCTCCGCCTGTACCCAAGTTGGGGCAAGGAAGTCCCATATAAGAAAGTCTTGCGCCATCCGTTCCACCCCTTATAGGTGTTATTGAAGGCATTATCTCAAGCTCTTGCATTGCCTCCTTGGCATTGTTGATTAAATGCATATGCTGTTCAATAATTTCTTTCATGTTGAAATAGGAATCTTTCAATTCAATAACTACAGTACCTTCTCCGTATTTCTGATTTAAAAAGTCACCTACTTTTAAAAAGAACGATTTCTTGCTTTCAAATTTTTCTCTGTCATGATCACGAATAATATAATCTGCTATGGTTTTTTCTACATTTCCTTTTACAGAATCCAAATGATAAAAGCCTTCATACTTTTCTGTATACATAGGATTTTCACTTACGGGAAGTAAGGACTGAAGCTCCTGCAAAACCAAAACAGCGTTTATCATTTTGTTTTTTGCATCTCCTGGATGTACGCTTCTTCCATTTACCGTTACCTTTGCGCCCGCTGCGTTAAAGCACTCATATTCAATTTCGCCAATCTTGCCGCCATCAACCGTGTAGGCAAAATCTGCGCCAAACAAGTCTACATCAAAATAATCTGCCCCAGCGCCTACTTCTTCATCAGGTGTAAATGCAATTCTTATTTTCCCATGTGCAAGTTCAGGTTTACTTATAAGAGTTTCTGCCATGGTCATGATTTCAGCAACGCCTGCCTTGTCATCTGCGCCAAGCAAAGTTGTTCCATCTGTTACAATTAAATCTTGTCCTACATACTCTAATAGATTAGGAAAATCGCTAGTTTTTGTTACTACTTTTTCTTCCTCATTTAAAACAATATCTTTTCCATCATATGTCTCAATGATACGAGGATTCACATTCGTTCCAGACGCTGCTGGTGCCGTATCCATATGTGCTACAAAACCTAACACTGGTGCCTTTTCTAATCCTTTCGTTGCTGGTATTGTTGCATAAACATAACAATGCTCTTTTTCATAAACCACATCCTGAGCCCCGATTTTTTCTAATTGTGCTGCTAAAACTTTTGCTAGCTCATGTTGTTTAAGTGTCGTTGGAGTTGTTCCGCTTTCTTCATCAGACTGTGTATCCATTTTTATATATTGTAAAAAATAATCTATAACCTTTGACATTGTTCTATTCCTTTTCCTTTCAAGAGTAGTCTCACTTCTCTTATACAAAAATATAACCGGATTCTTCTTCGGAATTGATACAATACCAAATTTCACCGGTTATAAAACTTAACTCTATGGGCGTATCTGACCATTTCCTAAGATAGTATACTTGTAAGAAGTTAGCTCATTCAGTCCCATTGGGCCTCTTGCATGTAATTTCTGAGTACTAATGCCAATTTCTGCACCAAACCCAAATTCAAAACCATCAGTAAATCTTGTAGAAGCATTTACATATACGCAAGCTGCATCTACCTCATTTAAAAACTTGTCTGTGGTTTCCTGATTGCTCGTAATAATTGCTTCGGAATGCTTTGTATTATACTTGTTAATATGCGCAATCGCCTCATCTACAGTATGCACTGTTTTCATAGAAATTATATAATCCAAAAATTCAGCTGCGTAGTCCTCCTGGGTAGCAACTGTACTATCTGGCAGAATCTTGCATACCTCTTCGTCTCCACGAATCTCTACTTGCTTTTCCTTTAATGGGGAATATACTCTCTTTAAAAATTCATCCTTTACATCCTCATGTATTACTAAGGACTCACAAGCATTACATACACCAATACGCTGTGTCTTAGCATTTATAACAATTTCAACTGCCATATCTAAATCTGCCTCTTTATCAACGTATATATGGCAATTTCCTGTTCCAGTCTCTATAACTGGTATTGTGCTATTTTCTACGACTGCACGTATAAGTCCCGCTCCTCCACGTGGAATTAGTACATCCACATATTGTTTAAGCTTCATGAATTCAGAAGTCACTGCTCTATCTGTATCCTCAATTAATTGAAGGGCATCCTCTGTAATTTGGCACTGCGTAAGGGCCATACGAATAACCTTTGTTATGGCAATGTTAGAATGTATTGCGTCACTTCCACCCTTTAAAATAACTGCATTCCCTGTTTTAAAGCAAAGGCCAAAAGCATCCGCTGTAACATTAGGTCTGGACTCATAAATAATTCCAATTACCCCCATAGGAACACGTCTTTTCTGGATGTAAAGCCCATTTGAGCGTTTTACCTCTTCCATAATCTCTCCGATAGGGTCATTTAAGTCAACAATCTGTCTTAGTCCTTCTGCCATAGCCTCGATGCGTTCTTTGGTTAGACGAAGTCTATCTAGTAACGCCACATGCATGCCATTTGCTTCTCCGGCCTTAATATCTATATCATTTTGTGCAAGGATAAAGGGAGTTTCTTTCTCGAGCGCAGTCGCAACCGCTAAAAGAGCATCATTTTTCTCTTTTGATGTTGTTCTTTGTAGTACATATTTTGCCTCTACGGCTTTTTGTCCCATCTCGTTTAAATTTGTCATACGAAACCTCCATTTGTCCATTTATATTCTTAAACTAAAAACAAATAATTTGATCTGGTCTTTTATCTGTTTCTACACTTGGTACTGCTTCTACAAGCTGACATTTATAACCAATTGCTATGGTATGTAGAGTCTCCTTGTCTTGTAAAAATCTGTCATAAAAACCCTTTCCATATCCTAGTCTATTTCTAAACTTATCAAAGGCTACCCCAGGCATAATCATAAGTGTATGCTCGGCCATATCCTTTGTATATGTAAACAGCGACTTGGTCTTGCTTGGTTCTAAAATACCTTTAAACCCCTCTTCCAATTGATCTTTTGCTTCCACTTGGTAAAAGTTTATATTTTCTCCTTCTACCCTAGGTGCATATACCTTTTTCTTTTTCTCTAAGGCATCTTTTAATATCATTTTAGTATCAATTTCGCTACTATAACTTAAAAACATCAAAATATGACTAGCCTTGTAATACCACTGATGCCCTAATATTTTTTCTGTAACTAACAAGTTTCCTTTGTCACGTTCAAGCTTGCTCAAGCTATCTCGTTCTAGCAACACTTTTTTTCGTATTTCCTGCTTTGTTTCCATAAAGAATTCCCTTACATTGGTTATTACTTTTCTGCAAATTTTTCGCCTAAGTTTTCTACGCTTCCATCTTCATTTTGGATATCAATACTGTTTAGCTGGCCTCTTAGGTTTGCACGAACATTTTGCACATATTCTTTTCGTAGTGCCCCCTGTTCTTCCTTTTCCGCATCAGTCAAGCCTTCTGCTTTTGATTTATGATATAGCTCATTAATTCTTGCAATTTTTTGTTCTAAGTTCATGATAATCCTTTCTTTTACTTATGTAGGTTATTTACAAAATCAGGCAAATCAAAATCTTTATCCTCATTTGCCTTAAATAGAGTTCCCACATTAGTACCATTCATAATACGGTGTAATACACCAACATCCTTACTGTTAGCAATAATCATATCGGTTCCTGAGTTGGTAGCTATTTTAGCAGCAACCATTTTGGTATTCATACCACCGGTTCCGACATTGCTTCCTGTACTTGCCTTACCCATATTGGTGTATTCTTCGGTCAATTCTTCTACCACTTCAATAAACTGCGCATCGGGATTCTTTCTTGGATCATCCGTATATAGTCCGTCAATATCAGATAGTAGAATCAGTAAATCCGCTCCCACCAAAGCTGCTACGATCGCAGAAAGGGTATCATTATCTCCAATAAGGGTATCGTTTTCACCCACATGGATTTCATATGTAGCAATGGTATCATTTTCATTAACAATCGGGATAATTCCCATATCTAAAAGTTCTGAAAATGTATTGTTTGCGTTAAAACGATTATGGTCATCCACAATGGTATTCTTTGTCATAAGAATCTGTGCAACAATCTGATTATATTCTGCGAATATTTTCTGATAAGTCATCATCAGCCTTGCTTGACCTACTGCTGCGCAAGCTTGCTTATATGCCAGGGGATTGGATGCTGCATCTGCCCTCTTTGTAGCATTTACTGCCTTTTTCCCTACGGCAATTGCCCCTGATGTTACTAACACAACATCCTTGCCTTGATTACGAATGTCACATAGCTCTCTTACTAATTTTTCTAGCTTTATATAATCTAAGTCGCCTGTCTCTGGATGCTGCAAAGATGAAGAACCTATTTTTACAACAATCCTTTTTTTATCTTTCATCAACTCACGATATTTCGTCATGACCTTTTCTCCTAGCGTGATATCACATTTTTATGCTGCCTTAATACAGACTATACTATTTTAAAGGATTTCCAGCCTTTTGGCAAATCATATTTTTCAGCAATTCTTTCAGACATACGAATGCCATCGATAGCCGCTGAAACAATACCACCTGCATATCCAGCACCTTCACCACAGGGGTATAGTCCTTGTATCATGGATTGACCCGTTTCATCTCTATGAATTCTTACTGGTGAAGACGTTCTACTTTCTATCCCAGATAAGACTGCTCCTGGCATATTAAAGCCCCTAATAGTGCTTCCAAACTGCTCCATTCCTTCCACAAATGCTTCATTACACTGGCTTGGCATAATTTGAGTAAGATCGGCCCATTCAAATTGCCCCTTTATAGACGGAATTACTGTTTCTTCTTTTATTGGTATTTCCTTTTTCTC
>JAVBUZ010000129.1:0-20493 GCA_031554725.1 Lachnospiraceae bacterium
GGAGTATAAATAATTAATATATAAGGGTATGTAAATAGAAAGATGAAGGGTTTATCTATTTACAATTAAAGTGTATCATAAGTACCAGATGCAGTCAAGAAGAAAATAGTACCAAAGTCCTAGAAAAGTTTTGAATAAAAATTATGCAACAGTGACATAATATTTTTGTAACTAAAAAACAACTAGGAGGAACTAACAATGTCTAACAATCAGAACAGCGATAATAAGAACAAGGCTACAAATAGCCAGAAAAACTCACAGAATAACTCACAAAACAACAATCAGAATTGCTCAAACTCAAATAGCCAAAGCAATCAGAAAAATACTAGCAATCAGAAAAACTACTAAAAAGCGAAGGGGCTGCCAATCGGTAGCTCCTTTTTAGTGCATAGAAAAGAAATTAATATTGTGAATGTTGGAAACATAATGGTATACTAGTAAAAACAAGAATAGTGGTGCAAAGCACGGATAGGAAATTTAAATGAGAAAGTTTGAACTGATAGCACCATGCCATTTTGGCATGGAGGCAGTATTAAAAAAAGAAATTATTGATTTGGGATATGATGTGACAGAGGTCTCTGACGGAAGAATTACCTTCTTTGGAGATGAAGAGGCGTTATGCCGTGCTAATATCTTCTTAAGAACGGCAGAGAGAGTTTTGGTAAAAGTAGGTAGCTTTCACGCAGAAACCTTTGAGGAATTATTTCAAGGAACGAAGAATCTTCCTTGGGAGGAGTTTATCCCTGTAAATGGTAAGTTTTGGGTTGCAAAGGCGGGAAGCGTAAAGAGTAAGCTTTTTAGCCCCTCTGATATACAATCAATTATGAAAAAAGCTATGGTAGATAAGCTAAAGGATGTGTATCATGTTAGCTGGTTTTCGGAAGACGGCGAGAGCTTCCCAGTACGTGTATTTCTTATGAAGGATGAAGTAACAGTAGCTTTGGATTCAACAGGTGAATCCTTACATAAAAGAGGTTATAGAAAGCTTACAGCAAAAGCGCCAATTGCAGAAAATCTTGCGGCGGCACTTATTATGCTTACACCTTGGAATAAAGATAGAATTCTAGTAGATCCATTTTGCGGAAGTGGAACCATACCTATTGAAGCGGCAATGATGGCAGCGAATATTGCGCCGGGGATGAATAGAAGCTTTACTGCTCAGGAATGGGGAAATGTTGTAGGGAAAAAGGTTTGGTATGATGCCTTTGATGAGGCAAATGATCTTGTGGACCTTCAGGTAGAAGCAGATATTCAAGGTTATGATATTGACCCTGAAATGGTAGCAATTGCAAGAGAAAATGCAAAGCTAGCAGGGGTAGAGAAGCTCATACATTTTCAAAAGAGAGGTGTTGAGCAATTAAGCCATGCTAAAAAATATGGTTTTATTATAACGAATCCTCCTTATGGTGAAAGACTTGAAGAAAAGTCTGCATTGCCTGCTCTATATCGTGTCATTGGAGATCGATATAAGGATCTTGATGCATGGAGCATGTACCTAATTACAGCATACGAACAAGCTGAAAAGGATATTGGAAGAAAAGCAGATAAGAATAGAAAGATTTATAATGGTATGATGAAAACATATTATTATCAATTTATGGGGCCAAGACCACCTAAGAAGAATAGAACAGAAGAAAACGCATAGATTTGAATAAAATATAGGATATTAGAATATGAGCAAACGTTTAAAAATACAAGTGGTGGTGTATGCACTTCTCTTTTCTATTGCATCCATGGGTGTCATGCTTGTACATGCGCAAAATAAGGTCATTGTGGTAACGGATATAGCACAAGACCAAATTAGTAGGCAGGAAGAGGAGAATGGAACCATAACTGTTCTTTTTGAAAAAGAAGAGGGAAAGGTTCTACATTTTAGAGATGGCGAGGCAAGGACGAATTGCCTATGCATCCCTCTTGTGGAAGGTATTAAGGCGGAAAATGTAACAATAGAAAACCATTATATGGATAAAGAACTGTGGATATACATAGAGAAATGTGATGAGAACTTTTATGAGACCCAGGCTATATATGGAAATATAGAAAAAGTAAATTTTGGTACTTATAGTGCTTCTCAAAAAGGAGTCTTGCTTAAATTTGGTCTTACAGATGTTTTTGAATGTCAAAGTACATTACAAGAAAATGGGCTATTTATTGAATTTGTATCACCCAAGGAAATGTATAACAAAATTATTGTGATTGATCCAGCTTGTGGCGGAGAGAATTTAGGCTTAGAAAGTGGTGATTTACAGGAAAAAGAGATTACTCTCGACATTGTGAAGCGACTAAAAGAGAAGCTAGATGATACCGACATAAAAGTATATTATACTCGCATTGAAGATAAGAACCCTAGCCAAGAAGAAAGAATTGAATTGGCTAATAGTGTAAAGGCGGATATGTTTATCTCTATTGCGGCTAATTGGGATGCGGAAAATGATAAAAAGTATGGAACGGAAGCGGTATACAGCGATAGCTTTTTTATACCTGTGTTTGGTAGCGTTGAGCTAGCTGACTTGACTTTACGTGAGGTGGTAACTAAAATAAGTGGCAAGGGAAATGGACTTATACCAGCAACGGTGGACGATGTTGTTGTGTGGGAGGCTAAGGTTCCAGCAACAATTCTTAAGGTGGGCTATTTTAGCAATAAGCAGGAGGTTGTTTTATTGCAGAGAGAAGATTACCTAGAACGAATTGCTAGTGGGCTGCTTGAAGCGGTACAAAAGGCTTATGAGAGTGAATAACAACAGAGTGTGAGGAAATGAGAGGAAACTGCAGATGTCAAAAAAAATAGTATTTGCTACGGGAAATGCAGGAAAGATAAAAGAGATACAAGAAATTATGGGAGACTTAGGTCTTGAAGTGGTAACCATGAAGGATGCTGGAATTGATCTTGAAATTGAAGAAAATGGTAGTACCTATGAAGAGAATGCACTTATTAAAGCAAGAGCAGTAGCAATATATACGGATGCCATTGTCATGGCTGACGATTCGGGATTAGAGGTGGATTATTTAAATGGAGAGCCGGGAATATATTCAGCCCGCTATCTAGGAGAGGATACCTCATACAAAATAAAAAATGCGACCATTATTGAAAGATTAGATGGGGTTCCAGACGAGGATAGAACGGCCCGTTTTGTATGTGCGATTGCTACCGTTTTACCAAGCGGCGAGGAGTTTACTAGCCGAGGTGTTATTGAAGGAAGAATTGGATATGAAGAAGCTGGAACCAACGGCTTTGGGTATGATCCTATCTTTTTTATTCCCGAATTTCAAAAGACAACAGCCCAACTAGACTCGCAGGAAAAAAATAAAGTAAGTCATAGAGGAAAAGCTTTAGAACAAATGAAAGAAGAACTCAAGAGAAAATTATAGGGGATGGTCTAAATGAAAGCGCTGATAATTAGTGACACTCATAAAAAAAATGACAATTTCTTTAAAGTGTTAGAAATGGTTGCACCCATAGACCTAGTGATTCATTGTGGCGATGTAGAAGGTAGTGAGTATACTATTAGTACAGCGGCAGGTTGCCAGGTGGAAATGGTGGCGGGGAATAATGATTTTTTTTCACAGCTACCAATGGAGAGGGAATTTGGAATTGGTAAATATCATGTCATGGTGACTCATGGGCATAATTATTATGTTTCTATGGGGAATCAAATGCTAAAAGAGGAAGCTAGATCCCGTGGTGCCGATATTGTATTTTATGGTCACACACATAGACCTGTCATTGACCAGGATGATGATGTGATTGCAATAAATCCAGGAAGTCTTTCTTATCCAAGGCAAGATAGTCGAAAACCTAGTTATGTTCTTATGGATATTGATAGAGAGGGGGAAGCACATTTTACCCTTCGCTACTTATGATGCAAAAAAACAATATAACTTTTTTGTGTTAATTGAATAAAATATTTGTTAAAATTAAATAAGAAAAGAGCCAAATGATATTGTTATTTTTGTCGAAATTTTGTATAATTTGATATTATACGGATAGGGGGAGATAATCCAATGAAGAAATCAAACAACGCAAGAATTAATAAAACGGCAATCGGTTGCCATGCAGGTATTGATGCGGCGATTTTTGGGGCTTATTTTATTGAGGTGTTGAAGGGAAGCAGAACTGTTCCCTATTTTTTGATGATTGCAGTGTTGACAATTATACCAGTGCTTATTGAAATTCTTATGTACAGAAAAGATTCAGAAAGTACAGTGGTTAGATGGATTATGGCGCCAGGCTATGGCATTTTATATGCAGTAGCTGTATTTACGACACATAGTGTATTACCATTTACTTACATATTGCCGATGCTTGTAGTTATTACATTGTACTCAGATTTGAAGTTTTGTAGTGTAATGTGTGCTCTTGGTGTATCGATTAATATAGCAGATGTTGCATATAAGGCAGTGACGGTAGGATTTGAAAAAACACAGTTACCTGATATAGAGATAAGAGTTATTTTAATTACTATTATTTGCATCTATACCTATTTAACAACTCGTATGTTAAAAACGATTAATGAAGCAACAAGAGTAGAAATTGAAGGCGAAAAAGAAAAAGCGGAAAAATTACTTGCGGTTACCAAGAATTTATCAGGAGAGCTTACAGGCGATATTGAGTTAGTAGATAGCTATATGATTAAGCTTGAGGAATCTGTTAATAAGATGGGGATAGCCATGGAAGAAGTGTGTCAGGGAGCTACCTCAACAACTGATTCTGTGCAGAGCCAGCTAAAGAGAACAGAAGAAATACAAGCCCTTATCGAAAAAGTAAGAGGATATGCAGAAGTTATAACATCTAGTATGGATACCGCTTCAGTTGAAGTAGATAAAGGCCAGAATAACATGGACGAATTGTCTAAACAAACATCTAAATCAAAAGAAGCAAACGGTGTGGTTGTTCAAAAGGTAAAAGAGCTTGGTGAACAAACAGATAAAATGAATGGAATTATTGCCCTAATTACTAGTGTTGCAAATCGTACAGGTATGCTAGCATTAAATGCCAGCATTGAAGCAGCTAGAGCAGGGGAAGCAGGAAGAGGATTTGCGGTTGTTGCGAATCAGATTTCTGATTTATCAGATCAAACAAAATCAGCTACTGTGAGTATTACAGACTTAATATATTCTATTACAGAAGAACTAAGAGAAATTGCAAAGGCAGTTGATACCTTAGAAGAAAACAATGTTCGCCAGGAAGCGCAAACGGCAGAAGTGGCAGAAAGCTTACAATACATAACTGATAATACCAAGCAGACCAATGAGAAGGCACAGCAAATGGATAAGGTGCTAAGAAAATTGGTAACAGCTAATAATGATATTATTAATAGCATTGAAAATATTTCTGCAATCACAGAAGAGGTTGCTGCTCATTCAAGCGAAACTTTAGAAACTTGTCAAGAAAATGGAAAAATTGTAACGGAAGTAACCAGAATCACAGAGAAGTTAAATGAGAGTGCTAGAGAGCTTAAAAATTAATAGAAACATTGATAAATAGAGGGTTCCTGTAAAGCAAGCGGGAGTGATTTAACCGCTATGTTTTACAGGGATTTCTTTTGAATTATTGCAAAAATCAGACTTTTAAAAAAAATCAATAAAATGTATTGACATACGGATTTTGTTATTATATAATATGTCTTGCGTCAAGAAATGACGAAAAACAAAATATCGGGGTGTGGCTCAGCTTGGCTAGAGCGCCTGGTTTGGGACCAGGAGGTCGCAGGTTCGAATCCTGTCACCCCGACTTAACATGCGGGTGTAGTTCAATGGTAGAACACTAGCCTTCCAAGCTAGATACGTGGGTTCGATTCCCATCACCCGCTTCAAATATGCGCAGCGTATTTGTTTTGCGAAGCAAAATCAGCGAAGCTGAAAAAGCGGGGGATTGCACCCAGCGAAAATATGTACAACATATTCACTTTGCGAAGCAAAATCAGCATATTTGTTTTGTAATTTTAATTACATGTGTTCGTAGCTCAGTTGGATAGAGCAACGGCCTTCTAAGCCGTGGGTCGGGGGTTCGAATCCCTTCGAGCACATTGAGATTCTGAACCATTGGTAAAAGAATTCTCGCTTTATGGTGGGTGTAGCACAGTTGGTTAGCGCGCCAGATTGTGATTCTGGAGGTCGAGGGTTCGAGTCCCTTTACCCACCCTTTATTGACTAATGTGTCCGGGCGACACGCTCGGTATCATCTATAGGGCTATCGCCAAGCGGTAAGGCACAGCACTTTGACTGCTGCAGTCGCTGGTTCGAATCCAGCTAGCCCTGTTTGCTTTTCAATTTAATATGAGGGCGTGTAGCTCAGTTGGTAGAGCACTTGACTTTTAATCAAGTTGTCCGGGGTTCGAACCCCCGCACGCTCATTAATACAAAAATACCCAAGTCGGAAGACTTGGGTATTTTTGTATTTAGGAGACGCGAGGGGTTCGAACCCCGTGGGTTCAGAACCGCCGCACACGAAGGAGACGTCAAGGGTTTGAACCCCGTGGGTTCAGAACTGCCGCACGCGAAGGAGACGTCAAGGGTTCGAACCCCGCGGGTTCAGAACCGCCGCACGCGTAGGAGCTGTCTGGAATTTCGACAAAGATTTTGAAATATATATATGTGTACGCTATAATGAAAATGTATTTTATTATATGAGGAGGGAATATTTATGAAATGTCAAAACTGTAAAGTAGAATTGGGCCAAGAGATGATCGAGGCTAATATGTGTTGGGAGTGTGGAGAAATTATTGACCTCCAAAAACTTGAAAATGACTATGTTGAAGAAATTTCTGAACCAGTGATTCATAGCAAGCAAGAAGAGACCACATATGCAGATAGAAGTGAGAAAAACATGTATGCTAGTATGGGAAAAAAGATTGGGGCATTTATTTTAGTTTTAGGGACAATTGGTAGTATTATTTTGGGAAGTTATGGAAGAGATTTTTCATTTGGTACATTCTTAATATATGAATTTGTAGTTCTTGTAGCGGGAGCCTTTTTTATGATGATTGCAGAGATAGTACAACTGTTGGAAGATATAAAAAATAAATAGGGATATGGTTAGATAAGATACCTAGGTCGGAAGACTTGGGTATTTTTGTATTTAGGAGATGTCAAGGGTTCGAACCCCGCGGGTTCAGAACCTCCGCACGCGTAGGAGATGTCTGAACAAGTAGCTAGGCTAGCCATCGCGCTAGCAATTTGCTATAATTTATTTAATGATTTTATCAATAACCTTGTAACGAAAGGTCAAAATATAGGATATATAGGTAGAAAGGAGGCGCGAATGGAAGAATTATATCAAGAGAATGCCCAGTTGGTTTACCATTTTCTATATAAACAATGCCATGATGAGAAATTAGCAGAGGATTTGACTCAGGAAACCTTTTATCAGGCAATGAAATCCATTGACCGATATGACTACAGCTGTAAGTTTAGCGTATGGCTTTGTCAGATTGCCAAACACCTTTTTTACCAACATCTAAGAAAATATGGAAGAGAACTTCCAAGCCAGGACGCTATATTAGAGCGTGAAGGAGCTGGACTATTAGAACGAGAAGTGCTAGCAAAATGTGAGCTTATGGATGTCCTAAAATATATGCAAAATCTTCCGACGCAGGTGAGAGAGGTTATGTATCTTCGGGTGATGGGAGAACTATCTTTTAAAGAAATTGGTGAGGTGGTAGGAAAAAGTGAAAATTGGGCCAGGGTCAATTTTTACAGAGGGAAAGAAAAGTTATTAAATTGGAGGACAGAATATGAAAAATGATAATAAAGATATTACATGTAATGTTATTCACGATTTGATGCCTTCCTATGTGGATGATATCTGCTCGGAGGATTCTAGGAAACTAGTAGAGACACATATAAGCGAATGTTTCAAGTGCAATGACATGCTTCATTCCATGAAAAACACCGAAATGGTTGTGGGGGAAATGGAAAAAGTGCAGATAGATTACTTTAAGAGGATTAGAGGCAACCTAAGAAAGCAAAATGTAATTGGGCTATTTATATTGGCGATGATAGTTGTGGTATTAATCAGCTTATGGATAATGCATAAACCGATACCAATTTGGGGCACCTTTTTGCTTGCACCAGTTATGGTAAGCGCAGCTTTTTTATGTGAAGGTAAGTTCGGGAAATCTAGTAAAAAGATTGGAAACATATTGCTAATAGTAGCAATGGCAGTGATTGTATATGGATTTGCATTTAACCAATATGTGTTTTTTTGCCTGAGAGCAAAAAGTATTCCTTTTAATATGGAAGTGTATCATCTAGGACCGTTTCTTGAAAATCAGTTATTCCTTATAATAATGATAGAGCTTTTGGTTATGTTTATAACGATTATCAGAAGCGAACGAGAAAGGGTCAAATTTGAGATAATAATTATCCTAAGTGCAATCGGCATAAATAGTATGCTAGCAATTCGTACCTTCTTATATGATATGGATACCGTGATTGGAGGAATTGGAAAAGTAGGGGTACAGTTTTTAGTTGAGGCGCTAGTAATGCTTTGCATTGTTTTACTTGTAAATAAAAGAAAAGAAAAGTGATCAATCATCTGACAGAAATAAGATTGGGCATGAAAACGTACTTGCCATATGATAAGATTTAGGTAGTCGAAATGTGAGGATTAAGATGAGGTATATAAGTGGAATCGATGCACTCCCAGAGGATTTATTAAATGAGATAAAAAGGTATGTGGATGGGGTATATGTATATATTCCCAAGAGTGACTCGAAAAAGAGGAAATGGGGAGAAAACACAAAATACCACCATGAAATGAAATTGAGAAATCTACACATCTATGAAAAGCATTTGGAGGGTATTCCTTCTGTGGAGTTAGCGAAGATTTATCATTTGTCACCTAAAAGTATTGGAAGGATTATCTTATCACAAAGAAGAGAAATGGAGTCTGTGGCAAGTATGATAAAAGAAATAGTAAAGCAGTGGGGAATAGAGGCTTGTCCGAAGCAGATATACCACAGCGCATGGAGCATAGGCGAAGACTATGTATTAAAAGAGTACAGTGATCAAAAGGCACTAGCAAGAAACCTCGAGATGCTTAAAGTTTTGCATAGAGAAGGAGTTCCGGTTCCGCAGCTTTGCCCACTGAAAAACGGAAACGAGTTTTACACATTGAATGACAAGATGTATATGCTGACAACGAAGCTAAAGGGAAGCAACATTATTGATATCGATGGGTGCGATAAAGCTTGGTTTTACGATTTTGGAAAAATTCTAGCTAGACTTCACCTTGCGTTTAGAGAGTGTGAAAAGACAATGAGCTTTTGGAGTAAAAGCCTGCTGGAAGAAATGAATGGCTGGGTGACAAGAAACATAACTCAATGTGCGCCAGAGGATCTGGCAAAGGAAGAGGTCTCCAGAGCAATCTTAGAGCTGTCACAGATGTATTTGGACTTGCCGAAGCAGTTGATACACAGAGATGTGCATTTAGGTAATTTCCTTTTTGAAGAAAGGCAGTTTTCTGGGTATATAGATTTCGATTTGAGCCAAATAAACATCCGAATCTTTGATTTGTGCTATTTTCTCTTAGGGCTTTTGATGAAAGAAGACAGTAATCGGGTAAACACAGATAGATGGTTTATGATTGTGCAACAAGTGATTGCGGGATATGATTCCCTTGTAAGGCTTGAGCAAGTTGAGAAAGATTCCATTGCTTGTGTCATGAAAAATATTGAAATACTATTTGTAGCATATTTTTTAGGAATTGATGATGAAAAATTAGCAAAAGACTCAGCAGATTTATTTAAGTTCGTATGTGAGAATGAAGAGGCAGTCGCGTTAAGTATAATTTAACGTGGCTGTTTTTTTGTTTTATGATATACTGAGTATTAGTGAGTGGAAGTAGGCGAAGCCTATTTATCACGAACGGCGAATGGCGATCATAAGCTCTGCTTATGATATACTGAAACAATAAGATACGTATGGGAGATGGCTAATATGAAAGCTGTGAGAAGGTAATTTAATAGAAATAACAATTTGATTTATAATAGAAAACTTGTAAAATGATAAATTGAAAGAGGAAATAAATGATGAAAAGAGATACATATCTACTTTTAGAAAATTATATGTGTTCTTGCATGAGAGATAGTGCCCATGACAAGGAGCATGTTTATCGTGTGTTATTTCATGCTATGGAAATTGCGAAGACAGAGGAAAATATTGATTATGATGTGCTCATTTGCGCATGCCTATTGCACGATATTGGTAGAGAAGAGCAATTTGAAAATCCCAAGCTATGCCACGCAGAGGTGGGGGCAGAGAAAGCTTATAAGTTTTTAATGGAGAATGGTTTTGAAACTGATTTTGCAGGGAAGGTTCACCATTGTATTTTGGCTCATAGATTTAGAAAAAGTAACACACCTCAAAGTATGGAAGCCAAAATTGTATTTGATGCAGACAAGCTTGATGTGACAGGTGCAATGGGGATTGCAAGAACCTTGCTTTACAAGGCGCGGGTTTCAGAGCCCTTGTATGGGTTTGATACAGATGGTACGGTTTCAAATGGAGAAGATGATACAGAGCCTTCCTTCTTTCAAGAATATAAGTTTAAGCTTGAGAAGTTATATGACAATTTTTATACTCAAAAGGGAACAGAAATGGCAAAAGAACGCCAGCAGGCAGCAGTAGCATATTATGAAAGCCTTTTAGCAGAAGTAGGTGGAACATATAAGAATGGTAAGAGCGAACTAGCAAAGCATATCGAAAGCAAAACGTGATAGTGAGGGGTAAAACATGAATCTTATTAAAATTACACACGAGAACATTGAAACAGAACATATCTGCTGTGCAATATCAAACAATACGGATTGCCAAGTAATGTCGAAAAAGGCTTGGCTTAAAGAAAGACTAGATGAAGGACTAGTATTCTTAAAGTGTGATGTGCGAGGTAAATGCTTTATTGAGTATATTCCAGTGGAGTATGCATGGGTACCTGTAGAGGCAGAAGGCTTTATGTATATTAATTGCCTGTGGGTTTCGGGGCAATTTAAAGGACAGGGATATTCCAACCTACTTTTAGAGGAATGTATCAAAGATTCTAAAGAAAGGGGAATGAAAGGATTGGTTACCTTATCTTCAAAAAAGAAAGTAGGATTTCTTTCAGACCCTAAATATCTAAAATATAAAGGATTCCAGACAATTGATTCAGCTCATCCATATTTTGAACTTATGTATTTGCCTTTTGAAGATGGAGAGGACAAGCCTAGGTTCAAGCCACAAGTAAAAGAAGCAGATGCAAATATTCCACAGAAAGGTTTATGTATTTATTATACAAACCAATGCCCCTTTACTGCAAAGTATGTTCCACTTCTTGAAGCGGTTGCGAGAAAGAATGATGTGGAGTTTCAAGCGATACATATCGCGACAAAGGATCAGGCTCAAAATGCGCCAATTCCATTTACGTCATTTAATCTATTCTATAATGGTGAGTTTGTAACACATGAAATATTGTCAGAAAAGAAGTTTGAGGAGTATATTTTAAGAATTAGTGGTGAAAACAACTAAATTAAGGAGGACAAAGAATGTTAGGATTTATCATATGGGCAGTATTTGGTTTGGCATTTATAGGTTTAGGAATCTATTGTTTTTTCTCTAGAAAAGAGGTTGCGTTTGGATTCTGGGCAAATGCGGAGACTTTTCCTGTAAAAGATATAAAAGCATATAACAAGGCTGGTGGAAAGCTTTGGTGTGGATTTGGTCTTGGTTTTATATGTATTGGAATACCACTTCTAGGAGGGCAGAACTCACCAGGGGCTATTTTATCTATACTGGGAGCAATGTTCTTAGCTATTTCGACCATGGTGATTTATGTTGTAGTGATTGAAGGTAAGTATCGTGATGAAAAATAGTTAAGATAAAAACAAAAAAACGTAAAAAACACTTGCGCATATATGCAAAGAGCAGTACAATGTAAGTCCACAGATATGAGGTAAAGAAGTATCGAATGTGCACCCAAAATTGAGATAAAGGAGTACAAATCGATGGATGAAAAAGAATTATTAAATGCAATTGGAACTATGTTAACTGAGCGATTGAAGCCAATTGAAAACAAGCTTGAGGACGTTGATAAGCGTTTAGACACAATCGAGGGACGTTTGGACGTAATCGAGAGACGTCTAGATGCGATGGATAAGCGGTTTGATGTAATCGAGGGGCGTTTGGATGTAATCGAGGGACGTCTAGAGGCAATGGACGAACATTTTGCAGAAATAGATGCGCATCTTTTAAGAATAGATAAGCATCTTGGTGAAATAGATGAACATCTTGCAATAGTTGATAAATCGATTGCTAGGTTAAACATGGAAGTTAAGGTTGTTAGGCTTACCTTAGAGAGTGAGACAAGTGTAAACATTATGCGAATTGGTGAGGGACATTTAGATTTATCTCGAAAACTAACAGAGACAATACATATTGCGAATGTAATAGATACAAAAATGGAAAATATGTCATTGTATATAAATAAGCATGAGAGAGAAATTAATGAAATTAAGGTTCGCCTTGCAATGGGCGAAAAGGCTGTTTAATGTTAAAAAGTACAGGACTCCTTCTGCAATTACATTTGCAAAAGGAGTTTCTTTTTTTGTTTTAGTTATGATAAAATGTGCTTAAAGCAAAAGGTGGGGTGTGGATAATAATGATGGAAAAAAAAGAAATTCTTCGGTTGCTTAACCACAATTATAATATGAACTTTACTAAGGTCGAATTCTACAGAGATGGAGGGAACCTTGCTTATGTTGTTTTTTTAAATGACAAGAAGTTTTTTCTGCGAGTGATCCGTCCAATTTTTCAAGAAATAGCGCTTCAATCCATAGATATACAATTATATTTACAATTGAATAATTTTCCAGTACCGACTATTATATTTACAAAAGATAATCAGCCTTTTATACAGAAGAAAAATTTTGATGGCACAGATATGCTAGTTTTATATGAGTATATTGAAGGTGAAGAACCCAGTGAGGAAGATGTTGAAAATGTAGGTGAACTAATAGGGAAACTTCATTTATTAATGAAATCATACCCTAGGAGGTTAGAAAGACGAGATAAGCATTTTTTTATTGAAAGGTATATAGATATACTTCAGCAAAAGAACTATAGTAAGATTGATGAATATATAGAGATTGGTGAAAAGCTTTGGAAAAAAGTAAAAGATATTCCAAGAGGCTATTGCCATGGGGATTTATATAGAGGGAATATATTAAAGGCAAAGGACAATCAGCTTTATGTACTGGATTTTGATACATCCTGCGAAGCCTTCCCTATACATGATATTACCTTGTTTTGCAATGAAACGAACTATTTTGAATATAGTGATGAGGGGTTTGAAAAATCAGAGGAATGGTTTCGCATATTTCTAAAGGGTTATTTAAAATTCTGCACACTTACGGAGAAAGAAATAGAGGCATTCTATTTTTTTCATGCTATTTATCATTATCAACTGCAAGCAACAATTGTAGAAATACATGGTATTGACTGTAATGAAAGTGATTTTGAGGACAAGCAGCTAGAGTGGATTAAAAGCTGGCTGAATAAAGCTGGAGGGCTATAATGAGCATAGAATTAGTAAAGAGATGTGAAAAGCTTGTTCCACAGTACAAGGAATATGCAGAAGAGTTCTACCAGCATAA
Organism: Lachnospiraceae bacterium; assembly: GCA_031554725.1. Classification (GTDB taxonomy): domain Bacteria; phylum Bacillota; class Clostridia; order Lachnospirales; family Lachnospiraceae; genus JAVBUZ01. The sequence continues at coordinate 13,629 of JAVBUZ010000129.1, forward strand.
CATTACCTATTTTCGTCCATATAATCCAAAGTCTATCGATGAGGAGTGGTTTCAAAGAACACTAGATTGGTACACTCAAAAAGAAGAAGGCTTATTATATCCCCAAAGCCTATATTGGTGGGCAGTGGAAGAGGGTAAATTTATCGGTGAATTTCAGCTACGTCCGAAGCTAGATGAAGAGATAATGTGTGGAATGGGAAGCGTTGGCTATTCCGTGAGAATGAGTGAGTGGAATAAAGGCTATGGGAAAGCGATACTAAAAGAAGGACTACGTATGGCAAGAGAATTAGGGCTGGATAAGGTACTTTTTACAATAAACGAAGATAATAAAGCATCACAGCATATCTGCGAAGCTCTCGGCGGAGTACTACAGGATAAGATTGAGGCTGAAAATGATGCAGAAGGCAAGCACATTTTGAGACGTTATTGGGTGGCATTATAAATAAGTTAGATATAGGAGAATAGTCCAAATGAAAACACTTTATGTAACAGACCTGGATGGAACCTTATTAAATACGAAGGATACCATTAATCCTTATAGCATAGAAGTTATTAATTCTTTAGTAGAAGAAGGAATGCTGTTTACCTATGCCACTGCCAGATCCCTAAGCTCAGCGTCAGTGGTTGCCAAGGGATTATCAACCAAGATTCCAGTGATTGTATATAATGGTGCAACTATAATAAATCCAGATACAAAAGAAGTTTTGGCATCGGTGGACTTTACAATGGAAGAAACAAGTAAAGTTAGGGAAGTCTTAAATGATCATAGCATAAGTCCTTTGGTTTATTCTTTTGTGGAAGGAGTCGAGAAGGTATCATGGGTAACAAGTAGAGAGAATGAAGGAAAACAAAGATACATAAATCTGCGAAAGGGTGATAAGAGGTTAAGACCCCTAGAAGATGGTGGCGATTTATATGCAGGAGCAGTTTTCTATTTTACCTGTATTGGAGAAAAGGAAGAGTTACAGCCGATATATAATATCCTTTCTAAGGATGATAGGTATACATGTACCCTACAGCAAGAGCTTTATAGAACAGAATATTGGTGCGAGATTATGCCAAAGAAGGCGACAAAGGCTGAGGCAATAGGGAAATTAAAGGAATTGTGGAAATGTGATAGGGTAATTTCCTTTGGAGATGCAATCAATGACATTCCTATGTTTCAAATATCAGATGAATGCTATGCTGTGAGCGGCGCAGTAGAAGGTCTAAAAGAACTGGCCACGGGGATTATTGGAAGCAACGATGAAGATGGAGTTGCAAAGTGGCTAAAGGCCAATGCGGAGATTGGAAATGAAGTATGAAAATGCAATAGAGGTATTGCCAAAAAAACTAGTTGAAGAGATTCAAAAATATACATCTGGTACCCTGCTATATATACCAGATAATAAGGAAACAAAAACTTGGGGTCAGGTCTCGGGATATCGGGCCTATTTAACAAAGAGAAATCAGATGATAAAAAATAGATTTAAGTATGGCGAATCTATAAATCAATTGTCAGACAGATATTTTTTGTCCAAAGAAACAATTAAAAAGCTTGTGTATTCAAAACGACAGGATAAGCTAACTGATTTTTATCCAACCATAGCATCTGCTATGGAATACGAAGAAGAAGGACTGCTAGAGGAATGGATACATACGTATCTGCTGTTTGAACGCAAAAATAAAGCATTTTCAGATGGCTTATACCAAACGCAAAGGTATTATGTAGGGCCAATTAGTATGCCCCTATCTTATTTTAACCGAAATAGCGGACCAGAAAGTCATATGAAGTGGATTGTGCATCCAGAGGTTTTTGAAGAAAGGGTCAAGCAGTGGATGAACAAACTAGAAGTAGGAGAAGCGGTGCCACCACTTATAATTAATTATGAAAAAGGTAGCTTTGAAGTAAATTGCAATAATCCCCTGTTAGAAGCTCTTAATCGGATGAACCAAAAGAGTCATCCGATTATTTTATGGATTTCAACAAAAGAGGACTACGAGGAATTTCAAGAAAAACACAAAGAAATAATAGGTAATAGTTGATTTAAAATAAAGTAACCATACTATTTTGATTTTCTCATGATAAGCTGAAATGGATTTATGGAGGGCTATTAATTATGAGAGAAACACAAATAATAAAACGGGATAACAACTACCAAAAGCTATATGTATTAAAGACCAATAGAAACAAAAGGCATGGGTACAAGGAATTTATTGTAGAAGGTGTTCGGAATATAAACGGCGCAGTACAAAACAAATGGACGGTTGTGTCCTTTGTTTATTCGAGGCGTAGCAATTTGTCTAGTTGGGCAAAGCGACTGATAGAGGAAGTAGAAACTGAAGTAAACTACGCACTAGCAGAGGAACTACTAAAGGAATTGAGCGAGAAGGAAGATAGCTCTGAGCTAATGGCAGTATGCAAAATGCCTGCGGTAGACCTAGAGACAATACCATTTGCGGATGTGCCTATAATTGTATTACTTGATAGACCATCTAACAAAGGAAACTTAGGAACCATTATTCGTTCATGTGAAGCCTTTGGTGTGGATTTGATTTTACTTACAGGACACGGAGTGGATGTGTATGACCCTGAGGTTATAGCAGCTACAATGGGTTCTTTTTTTCAAATACCCATTGTAAAGGTAGAAACCAATGAGGAATTATCTCAAAGCTTAGCCTACTTAAAGGATCGTTTTGCAGATTTGCATTTGATAGGAACAACCTCACACGACTGCGAAAAAATACAAGAGGTAGATTTTCAAAGACCAACCTTACTTATGATTGGAAATGAAACAAAGGGATTAAGCCATGGACTGAAGAAGTGTTGTGAGGTACTGGCAACCATAGATATGGCGGAGGGTTCCTTTGCATCCTCGTTAAATGTAAGCTGTGCAACAACTACCATCTTGTATGAAATCAGTAGGCAGAGGGGAGGAAAATAGGGATGAGGTATGGAACACTAGAAATTGCAAGGGGTTATGCAAAAAAAGATATGCAGCATGAGTGGCTTCAGCTTTTTTTGAGAAATGATGGAAAGAATCTTGCCTTTGCAGATGGTTTATTGCTTAAAAAAAGATATTATATAGGGCCTGTGAAAATTAATTTAGATATGTTACAGCTAAAAGCAGGTGCCCCAGAATATTTAACAAGGGAAAATGATATTACATATTTTTTTGAGATTGTGGATAGGATGAAGGCGGCCTTTGAAGAGGCTTGGGATGTTCCGCCACTTATTGTAAACTATGCAAAAGGAAAATATGAAGTAAATGATGGAAGACATCGCTATGAGATGTATCAACAGCTTGATATAAAGGAAGCTGAGGTGCTCTTTTGGATTACGGATGAGGAAGACTACAATGCGCTGAAAAAGAAAGTGAGGGAGTTATATGATAACAATTTGTCCGAAATGTCATAATCATGAATGGGATAAGGAAGTCATTGGAGTGGATAAGAAGATAGTTCGCTGTCCTAAATGTAAGCATGAATGGAAATCAACAGGCTTACCGCTATTTATTTTGACAGGCTGTAGTGGTGTTGGAAAAACAACAACGGCAGTGGAGCTTTTACAACGTGAGATAGACTTTGTAGTTTTAGATGCAGACTATTTTCAATTTATGCCTAGCGTGACCTTAGAAGATTGGGCTGAGCATATTGAGCGTCAGGAAGAAATTTCGGCAGACATTATGCAAGCAGGCAGACCGGTTTTGTGGGCTATGGCAGGCTGCCTTGATAAGTTACACAGCACCTATTCGGAACGTTTCTTTCGTAAAATATACTGTCTCGCACTTACCTGCGAGCCAGAAGAGCTAGAGAGAAGAATGCGTGAGGGCAGAAATATATCGGATGAGGGATGGATAAATGGCTCAAGAGATTATAATCAATATTTTAGAGAGCATAATACAATAGGTGATATCAGCTACGAAATGCTTGATATAACAAATAAAAGCACAGATGAAATTGCAGATTATGTAACTAGCTGGGTAGGGAGTTACATGAAGGAGAAATAATGAAGGTAAATGATAAGGAGTATGAAATCATAAGGCTACTTGGTAAAGGTAAGGGCGGCTATTCTTACCTTGCATCTGATGGAGAGAAGCAATATGTACTAAAACAAATTCATCACGAGCCATGCGACTATTATCAGTTTGGAAATAAAATAGAAGCGGAACTTAATGATTATCGTAGACTGAAGGAAATAGGTATCGTGATTCCGGTTATGTATGATGTAGATATAGAAAATGAAAGAATCTTAAAGGAATATATAGAAGGTGATACTATATATGATTTGGTTCTTGCGGATAAAATGAAAGAGGACTACCTTAAGCAAATATATGCTATGTGTGATTTGCTCTATCCAGCACAAACAAATATTGACTACTTTCCTACAAATTTTGTAGTACAGAAAGAAAAGATATATTATATTGATTACGAGTGCAATAACTATATGGAAGAATGGAACTTTCAAAACTGGGGAATAAAGTATTGGTCGAAGACATCGGAGTTTTTGGCTTATGTAAACAAAAAAGGTTGAAACTGTGTTATTTTGAATGGAGTTATGCTATAATAAATAAAAGTATAAGAAAGGCGGGTGCAGTAATGAAAAGAGAAGATTACATTTCTGATAAAGAGGTTGTAAAAAGAGCCAATGCCGCTGTTAAAATAGAGTTAGAAAAGAAAAAAGCAATGAATATTCCTGTGGCTGTTTATGATAGAAAAACGCAAACAATATACCAAGTAAGCAGTGATGGAACAAAAACAGAAGTCGGAAAAAGAATAGGAAAGGGGCGTTATAGTGAGAGAATCGCTAAGAAATCCTGAAATTGTTGTATTTGCTGGGCCTAATGGATCGGGAAAAAGCACATTTACAGAATTGCTGAAGCCACCAATTGACTATATTAATGCCGATGAAATAAAAAAGACACTAAAATGTTCTGATATGGAAGCTGCGACGCTAGCAGAAGAGCAGAGAGAAAATCATCTTGAGAATATGGAAGAGTTTTGCTTTGAAACAGTAATGTCTACAGAACGAAACTTAAATTTATTACGCAGAGCAAAAGAAAAAGGGTATTTTATTAGATGCTACTACATTCTGACGGCAGACCCGGCTATTAATGTGTACCGCGTAAAAACGAGGGTGGAGGCTGGTGGGCATGACGTACCAGAAGAGAAGATTATAAGTAGATATGAACGTGCGCTAGCATTAGTAAAAGATGTAGTTGCAGTAAGCGATGTATGTCATATTTATGATAACTCAGAACAAAGCCCGATTCGTATTTTTAAGAAAAGGAAAGAACAATATTTTTATGATGAATGTGAAGATTGGTTTGAGGAAGATATTAGTCTTTTAACCAACATAAGTAACATGGAAACTAGGAACTTAAATTAATAGAAGATTGTATTAGCTTTTTATAAAGAAGTTTCAAGTCTTACGTTTGTATAACTTGAAACTTTTTTTTAGGATATAAAAGATTAATTTTAAATAGTCTCACTTTACAAAAAAAAATAATTCATGTATACTGTTAATTCGTAGCTTTAAGGGTTTTGGTTAAAAAAAAGAGGTAAAAGAATGCAGTTACAAGAGAATAAAATGGGTGTTATGCCTGTAAATAAGTTATTGATAAGTATGTCATTGCCCATCATGATATCTATGTTGGTACAGGCAATGTATAATATTGTAGATAGTATATTTGTAGCACAGGTTAATGAATACGCAGTACGTGCGGTATCCTTGTCATTCCCAATACAAAGCTTAATGATAGCTTTTTCCGTAGGAACGGCAGTAGGTATCAATGCGTTGCTTTCAAGAAACTTGGGAGAAAAGGATTATGAAAAAGCAAATAAAGTGGCACAAAATGGTGTCTTTGTAGCAATCGTATGCTATGTCCTATTTGCAATTATTGGCGCATCAGTTGCAGAAGCATTTATGCATAGCCAAACAGAGGTTACAGCGGTAAGAGAATATGGGGTAACATATTTAATCATTTGTTGTGTAGGCTCCATTGGTATATTTATGCAGACAACCTTCGAGCGACTACTACAGTCAACTGGAAAAACCTTTTACACAATGATTACACAGGGAACAGGTGCTATTATTAATATTATCTTAGATCCAATTTTAATCTTTGGTTTGTTTGGTATGCCAAAGATGGAAGTGGCGGGAGCGGCAATTGCAACCATAACTGGGCAGATAGTAGCGGCAATTTTAGCAATTATCTTTAATTTAAAATTTAACCATGAAATAAAATTAAAAATAACAGGCTTCAAGCCAGACCTAAATATTATCGGAAGAATATACGCTGTAGGAGCACCTTCTATAGTGGTACAGGCAATTGGTTCAGTAATGACTTATGGCATGAACCTAATTTTAGCATCCTACGGTGTAGCACAGACAGTATTTGGCCTTTACTTCAAACTACAGAGTTTTGTTTTTATGCCGGTATTCGGACTTACAAGTGGTATGGTTCCTATTATTGCGTATAATTATGGAGCACAAAAGAGAGAGCGTGTAATTAAGACAATTAAATTAAGCATTGGATATGCAGTGGGCATTATGGTGGTTGGTTTGACCATTATGCAAATTTTCCCAACGCAGCTATTAAAAATGTTTAATGCAACAGATGAACTTTTGCAAATAGGTGTACCTGCGCTTAGAATAATTTGCTTAAGTTTTGTGTTTGCGGGATATTGTATTGTAGTAGGAAGCGTATTCCAATCATTGGGCAATGGTATTTATAGTATGATTATTTCTGTTGCAAGACAGTTGGTGGTGCTTTTACCAGTAGCATACCTATTATCATTAAGCGGTAATGTAAGCTATATCTGGTGGGCATTCCCTATTGCAGAGTTAATGTCTGTTGCTCTGAGTACCTATTTCTTCTCACGT
>JAVBUZ010000165.1:0-22343 GCA_031554725.1 Lachnospiraceae bacterium
CGAGCAAGCCAGTATTGATGAATGCTATATGGATTACACTTCCATTTCTTCCTATTATCCTTCTCCCGAAAAAGCTGCTCAGGTTATCAAGGATGAAATTTACTCTCGCTTTGGTTTTTCGGTAAATATTGGAATTTCTGATAAGAAGGTTCTTGCAAAAATGGCATCTGACTTTAAGAAGCCTAATTTGGTACATACCTTGTATTCTCATGAAATCGAAAAAAAGATGTGGCACATGCCCGTTTCTTCTTTATATATGTGTGGGAAATCCAGTGTGGAAATCTTGAAGAATTTGGAGATTCTAACTATTGGCGACCTTGCCACTGCTGATTTAAACATTATTACAGCTCATTTAAAAAGTCACGGAAAGCTACTTTGGGAGTTTGCTAATGGAATCGATGATTCTGGTGTTGCCTGTGAGCCTGCCAAACGAAAGGGTGTCGGAACCTCTACCACCCTTACAAAAGATGTCACCGAACGCGAAGATGCTTTTCAGGTACTGCTTAAGCTTGCTGAATCGGTCGCTCATAGCCTGCGAAGTTCGCACGAAGTGGCCTGCTTAGTTTGCACCGAAATAAAATACAGTAACTTCCAGTCCGTTTCCCACCAAATGACTTTGACGATTCCCACCGCTTCAAGCAACATTATCTACGAGGCTGCTACCACCTTATTTGATGAGCTTTGGAACCATATGCCAATTCGGCTTTTAGGAATTCGAACCTCCAAGCTGCTGCCAGAGGGTGAACCTGTTCAAATGAGTTTATTTGACACTCAAAGCCAAAACTACTTCGAGAAACAAAATAAGCTTGATGCTGCTCTTGATAGCATTCAAGCTCGTTTCGGAACGGACGCTATTGTTAGAGGAAGTCTTCTAAATAGCTCCGATAAATTCAAAAAACATTAATTTATTTCTTTCTAACACTATATCCAAAGGTACCCAATAATTCCCCACAGGTAAAGTAGGAGCCATGCGAGTATACAATCGGTTCTGCTTTATCTAGGTGAAATTTTTTATTTTCATCCATATATTTTTCGTCTGCATGTACCGCCAAGACTTCTGCCATAAACATATCATGAGTACCTAGCTTTTTAACTTCTGTTACCCTACACTCGATGTTTACCGGACTTTCTTCAATCATTGGTGCCTTTACAACCGACGCCGGTATTGCTGTAAGATTCATTTCTTTAAACTTATCTATATCCCTACCACTTTTTACGCCACAGTAATCTGTAGCATACACAAGCTCCTTTGTCGTAAGATTAATAACAAACTCTCCCGTTTCCATCAGTAGCTTATGAGAATATCTCTCTGGTCTTACGGATATAGAAACCATGGCTGGGTCTGAACAAATGGTTCCCGCCCACGCTACTGTTACTATATTTTTCTCTCCGTTGTTACCTACTACGCTTATCATCACTACAGGAAGTGGATAAAGCATGTTTCCTGGTCTCCAAAGCTGCTTTGCCATTGTTTAACTCCTGTCTATTAAATAATATGGAAGCTAGTTAACAATTGCAAAACCACTCCAACCGCTGACACAACTAAGGCAGCAATAGCAATTCCAAAAACAGCTGTCAGTTTGCCCGAAAGTGCTTTTATGCTCGTAGCAATGGTTTCGTTTGTTTTGGCTGTTTCTTCCACAACAACAGCCTGAACATTGCGATACACCTTAACATTTTCTTTATGTACATGATCTGTTAGCTCTGTAAAGAGGGGATCCATGCTTACTTTCAATTCTGCAAGCTTTTCTTCCACCTGAGTTAGGTCTATGGAAGCTTGTTGCATTTCTTGAATCTTTAAAAGGCTTTCATCTATTAATTGGCTTATCTTTTCCGCTTCGTTTGCTTCTTCTAGCTTTAAAAGAAACTGGCCCAAAAATGTCTTTAACTGTTCTGCAGACTCGGTATTTATTTGGCTAATCATTCTCATTTCTTTTATTAAGTCATCATACTGAGCAATCTGCATTTTACTTCTTCCTAATTCTGCTGCATCTGCGGCTGCATTGGCCTTAATCATTTCCTGTGCCGTCAATTTTTGTGCAAGCTTATCAATAAACGTATCCATAATCTTTCCTCCAAACATGTTGATCCTCCATGCGCCCAAAACAGATTGAAATTCTTCGCTTTTCAACCTTCCGCCTTCAATCATAATGTAGTACCTGTCTCATTTTATCATTTTTTCTTATTTTTTACAACACAAAGGATTTTTTGTTGTTTTTGTGTATTATGTATAAATTTATAATGTTATATATTTTTGTTTTTGTAACTTTCACCATTTCTTTACATCATGTTCATAGTTTGTTCATATTTAATTGTTATACTAACCATATCAGAAAGTGAGAAAAACATGTAATGTTTTTCATTACACTCATCGATAAATTTTTTCATAATAGCCCCGATACGAAAGTATCGGGGCACTCCTCATTTTATAGGCAAGTTTTTCTTTTTTCAGGCTAGATATTTACTCATCTTACTTCTCAGTATTTCCACATCAATTGGCTTCCCAATATGATCATCCATCCCCATCTCTAGACATTTTTCTATGTCCTGCCTAAAAACATTTGCTGTCATAGCAATAATAGGTATCTCACCAGCCTCTTTTCCAGCACAGGCTCGTATTCTTTGTGTTGCTTCATATCCGTCCATAATCGGCATCTGCACATCCATAAATATGAGGTCATATTTTTCGGGGTCATTTTGAAAGAACTCAAGCGCTTCCCTGCCATTTGTTGCCACCTGAAGCTGTACCTCAAATTCCTTAAGCAGGCTCACTATTATTTCGCAATTTATTTCATTATCCTCTGCTATTAGAATGCGTTTTTCAGGGTAGCTTACCCTTCTCTGATTACTACTTTCTTTCGAAGCCAAGCTAGCCTCTAATTCTTTATTCACATACTTAACTTTTATTGTAAAGCTAAATACAGAGCCTTTTCCAAGCTCGCTGGATAGAGTAATTTCTCCCTCCATTAGATTTACTATTCGTTTGCATATTGCTAGCCCTAATCCAGTTCCGCCATACTTTGTTGAAACATAGGCGCTTGCCTGTTCATAAGGTTGAAACATTCTTTCCTGACGCTCAGGTGCAATTCCAATTCCATTATCCTCAACACTCACCTTTAATGAGAGGAAATCCTTATTATCATAATCTGCTCCCACACGAACCATAATTTCTCCGTCATTAGGAGTAAATTTAATAGCATTTGAAATCAGGTTTGTAATTATCTGCCTAATGCGAAACTCATCACCTAAAATATATTGTGGCAAATCATTTTCATATGTTACTGTTAGCTTCTGTGATTTTCCTTCAGAGTGCTGACTCATAATAAAATAAATTTCACTTATCGTCTTCTTCAAATCAAAGGTATCTTCAAAAATTTCCATTTTCTCAGCTTCTATCTTTGACATATCTAAAACATCATTTACAATCAAAAGCAAATTGTTTGATGCTATATCAATCTTCTTTAAATGTTCCTCAAGCTTTTCCTCATCCGTTTCTTGCTTAGCTATTCGGGTCATTCCCGTAATTATACTTAGAGGCGTTCTTATTTCATGACTCATCAAAGATAAAAATGTGCTCTTTGCATCATTTGCTGCCTCAGCCTGCTTCAGCTCATGCTCCATCTTTTCAATCCTTGTGGTGTCCGCTGTTATATCCCTTACACTTCCTATTATATAGGTAGGTTTTTTTCGGTCATCATAAATAACTTTTATATGATTTTCTGTATAAATAATACGGTTATCTGGGAAAGTATATTTTAAATTTGCAAACTCAGGTCTTAACTCTTCTTCAAAGTGAAATTGTAGATAATCAAAAAACTGTTCATGCATTCTAGGTTCCAAATAAGGTTTAAAAGTTTCCATCCATCCTTGCAACGTGGTAGGTATATCTTTTTCCATTCCGAATAACCTTGCCAAATTTCCATCAAAAGAAACCGTCATATCTGGCACTGCTATTTCCCAAGTCCCAATTTTTGACGCTTGTAATGCAAAATCCAGTTTCATTTCTGTTTTCTGCTTTTCAAACTTCTTTTGTAGCTTTATTTTTTTCATTCTGTCTCCTAATTTTGCCTACTTTATCCCCTTTTTATAGTACTTTCTTTCACTATCGCGTTATCGTTTTTATTATACGTCTTTGCATATTAAAATGCAACGAAATGTTTTAGTACATTAACGATATATCTAATTATTAGATAATATTGAAACTTGATGGAGGTATGCCCCATGGATATTTTAAATCGAATAACTGAATACAGGGAAACAAGGCATTGGACCGAATACCAGCTTGCAGAAAAATCAGGACTGACCCAGTCTACCATCTCCTCTTGGTATTGTAAAAATATGCTTCCTTCCATTCCTTCTTTAGAAAAAGTCTGCAGTGCTTTCGATATCACACTCTCTCAATTCTTTTTAGAGGATTCTACCTCTGCCGTAAACTTATCCCCACTCCAAGTAGAAGTGCTTGCTAATTTTGACAAGCTGTCCATAAATCAAAAGGAATTTTTGCTAGCATTCTTAAAATCACTCTAGTTTTGCATTAAAAAAAGTACGTCAATTTTAGGCGTACTTTTCTTTATTGTCTCATTCTTTATTATTCTATTCTTTATTTCCTTTTTCACTAATTGCTAGGATTTCATCATTTAGAGATAACATACGGGCATCTAAATCCGAAACCATCTTGGCACACTCAATCAGCTCTGTTTTAATATGATCAGGGGCATCCCCTTCAAATTTGTAATGAATCTTATGCTCTAAGCTAGCCCAAAAGTCCATTGCTACTGTTCTTATTTGAATTTCTACCTTGGTATCAACAATACGATCTGACAAATATACTGGCACTGTTACCAGCATATGGTAGCTCTTATACCCACTTGCTTTTGGATATGTAATGTAGTCCTTTACCGACATCACTTTTATGTCTTCTTGATGCTTTAGCATTTCTACAATTCTATAAATATCGGAAGTAAAAGAACAAATAATTCTAATTCCTGCTATATCATTTATATATTCTATCATATTTTTAATGGTAGATTCGTATCCATATCTTTTCAGCTTTTTAACAATGCTCTCTGGCGTCTTGATTCTTGCCTTGACATGTTCAATCGGGTTATATTGATGTACATGCTGAAATTCATCGTTTAAGATTTCCATCTTCGTCTGCATCTGCCTAAGCGCTGCCTGATAAATGAGATTGACTTCCTTCCAGCTATCAACTTCATTCTCCCTACTTACCTTTAATTCCATAATTCTTTTTGCCCCTTCCTTTTGAAAACCAATTACCTAAATTAGTATAACACACTTCACGACTTTTGTATATTTCACACAAGAAATTAATGAATTTTTAATATTTTTTATTCATTATTATCTACTGTAAAGCTGGTCTATCTTCCTTTGGCATTTGACAAATTTGCGAAATAGTGGCTCAAAAAAAAGGATACTACCTCTTGAATAAAATTATATTCCCACGTATAATGTTTGCAGGTGACTTAGCCAGAAGGTCGAGGAATTTTATACAGCAAGGAGTATTTCAATGTTTCGTTTATGGGCTAAAATTTTTAAAGACAACCGCATGTTAAAAGATACCGTTGTCTGTGATGATAGTACAGATACACGTACTCATAAGGTTTTTCATGCACTTGATGATATTTGCTACCAATTTGATCTTGGCAAGCCTATTTGGCTTGATGCTACTGTCAAAGAATTCAAGCGCCATGACAAGGCAAGGTTTACAAAAGATAATTTTATTGAAGGTATATCTTTTGATTATTTGGAAATACATGTAATAGAAGAAGATTAGTATAAAGGCAATTATCCAAGAAGGATGATTGCTTTTTTATTTCGGGGAAAGACCATGTCTATATAAAGTGTTGGAGTAATGATTTCCTATGAAATAAAAGAGCTCCATTAAAACATATTTTTTTGCAAATATATGTGTTGACATTATTTTCCTCAAGGTGTAGTATTTGATTGTAGCTAATGTAGTTATCAAAACTACGTCATGCGTTTTCAAGTTATTTATTTGAATATGACAGGAATGATTGGGGGTATTTCTGTACATATTAATGATGAAGGAGGTCAAGAAATATGCAGATTACAATTCGTGAACCAGGGAGCGCCATTACACACTTTATAGGTATGATGTTAGCGGTTTTTGCTTCCGCACCACTTTTGATAAAGGCCGGAATCTCTTCTGGCAGTATATGTCTTATTGCAATGGCCATTTTTATGTTGAGTATGATTTTACTTTATGGTGCCAGTGCCACATATCACTCCGTTAACTTAAAAGGAAAAGCTTTAAGGATATTTCGAAAGATTGACCATATGATGATTTTTGTCCTAATTGCAGGCTCTTATACTCCTGTTTGTCTCATTGTTTTAGGGGGCAAATCTGGTTATGCGCTGCTTGCGTTAGTTTGGGGCATTGCAATCTTTGGCATGGTTATCAAAGCTTGTTGGATTACCTGTCCTAAGTGGTTTTCTTCCGTTATATACATTGCCATGGGCTGGGTATGCTTGCTAGTTTTCGGTCAGCTTTGGAGTACACTTCCTAAGACAGCTTTTCTTTGGCTTCTTGCTGGTGGTATTATTTACACAGTAGGCGGCGTTATCTACGCCTTAAAATTACCTATCTTTAATTCAAAACATGAATACTTTGGTTCCCATGAGATTTTCCACTTGTTCGTAATGGGCGGAAGCATTTGCCATTTTATCTTTATGTATCAGTTTGTTGCCTAAAATGGTGTCGCTCGGCAGCTCTTCTAAGAGAAAAAAATGTAGATTGCAATAACAAAAATAACATTCCTACCGAGCAGTGTAGAAAGTGACTGCTCAGGGGAATGTTATTTTGTTATTGCTTTTTATAATTCTTACTCTTCATATCCATTAGGATTCTGGCTCTGCCATCTCCATGAATCAGCACACATTTCTTTAATTCCATATTTGGCTTCCCAGCCTAGCTCTTCTTTTGCTTTCGCAGCATCTGCATAGTTGGCCGCAATATCGCCAGCACGACGCTCTTTTATTTCGTATGGAATATTAATTCCTGTTGCTTCCTCGAAGTTCTTTACAATGTCAAGTACACTATACCCAACACCTGTGCCCAGATTATAGATGCAAAGTCCCGCTTTTTCTTCAATCTTCTTTAAAGCCTTTACATGACCCACTGCTAAATCTACAACATGGATGTAATCACGTACGCCGGTTCCATCTGGTGTATCGTAATCATTACCAAACACTCCTAATTTCTGCAGCTTGCCAACAGCAACTTGTGTAATGTAAGGCATCAAATTGTTAGGAATACCGTTTGGATTTTCTCCCATTTTTCCACTCTGATGCGCCCCAATTGGATTAAAGTAACGAAGTAAAATCACGTTCCATTCTTTATCTGCATACTGAATATCTGTGAGAATCTGTTCCAACATAGATTTTGTCCAGCCATAAGGATTGGTACAGTCTTTCTTTGGTGAGCTTTCCGTTACCGGAATTGCATCTGGTGTTCCATATACAGTTGAGGAAGATGAGAAGATAATATTCTTAACATTATGTTTTCTCATAACATCAAGCAAAATCAAGGTTCCTGCAATATTGTTCTGGTAGTATTCCCAAGGCTTTGCTACAGACTCACCTACCGCCTTAAGCCCCGCAAAATGAATAACAGAATCAATCCTTTCTTTTGCAAATACTTCTTCAAGTGCCTCTCTATCTAAAATGTCCGCTTTATAAAAAGGTACTTTCTTTCCTGTAAGTTCTTCTACTCTTTCTAATGACTTTTCGCTTGCATTACTTAAGTTGTCTAAAACTACTACATCATGTCCTGCGTTCTGCAGTTCTACTACGGTATGAGTGCCAATATATCCAGCTCCGCCTGTTACTAATATAGCCATTATATTACCTCCCTTAGTGGTTTATTCTGTCATCATTTTACTCTGCCATCGTTCTATGAGCAATGCTCATATGTTGCCTGTTTCTGTCAAAATGTTAATTGGCTTATAGAACAATTCCATTTTCTTCTAGCAATAATGTTGCACTTTCTACAGAATCCACACCTGTTTTGTTTTTAATCGGTGCAAACTCTTTATTTCTAACAACTTCAAAAGGTAAGCAGCTGTCCATTTGATGAATCATATCTAAAACTAAGCTTTCAAATTTATATCCATTCACTTCTTCTGGTTTTACATACTCACCATTTTCATTCATATAAGGGATCTTCTTCTCTACCACATGAAGAGGAAGCTGTTTTTCCATCATTGCTTGCAAATCTTTTTCTTTAAACAAATAATTTAGTATTACACCAAAGTTATATGCTGGATCACCATTTTCATCCTTGGCATTCATAAGCTCATCTGTAAGCTCATAATATTCAACAATCGAAGGCTTGCCATCTTCTAAGCACATTACCCCAACTTTTTCATCTGGTGCATTTTTTCTAACTACCTTAGAACCAACTACGCAGTTCTTCTCAATTGTTGCTCCAATAAATACAGGATCACAAATTCTTTGTAGCACGTTGTCTACTGCAAATACATTTAGCCATTCAATATTTTCTTTTTTAACAACATCCAAAATCCCTGCATTTTTCATTGAAATATACCAACCACCATTTCCATTTGGTGACGTAGACATTCTCCATTTTTCTTCCAAATAAACTTTTCCTGAATAGTCTGCTGCCGGAGCCATTTCCTGTTTGAAGAAATGAATATATTCTTCCTTATATCCAAAATAATTTTGCTCTTTTAAAAATTTAGTTGTTGCTGCGTGATTCTTATCACTTGTCATAACAAATAAGTGTATCCATGCATCGGCCTGTTTTACTACATCCATAAGGTTCGATATTAAACATTCAAAAATATAAAGGTTTCTAGTAATCCCTATATTATACATGCCCTTTGGATCGTCTGAACCAAGGCGAGTTCCCATGCCCCCAGCAAGAAGAACTGCGCCGACTTTTCCAGCCTTTATCGTTTCTAATCCAACCTTTAAATAGGTGTCTTTTCCCTTTTCAATCTCAGCTAATTGCATCGCCTTTAAAGGAGTAATCACACCCTTTTTATTTAATCCATCCATGTGCTTGCAAGATTCTACAACACTAAAATCCGTTTCCTCTATTTGTGTAAGTAGCTCTGCTTTTTGTGCATCCTCAAGCCCCTCAAAGTATTTGAGCACATGAGCCTGGTCATATTTTTCTAATTTATTTAATGCTTGTTCATATGTCATTTTTGCTTTCTCCTTCTCCCTAAACGCAAACTTTCCATCTATTATACCCTTATAAAATCGGCTTCGCAACAAGAAGTTACCCTTTGCATAGAATATTAAAAAGTGCTCGAGGCCTTTATGCAAATTTATGTAGTAAAAGCAGGAGATACCTTAGATAACATTGCTTCAAACTTTGGCATTACTACTGATTCCATCATCTACAACAATCAAATTTCTTATCCTTACAGTTTAGCAATTGGGCAAGCTCTCTTACTTTCTCTTCCTGGTGATGTTTCCTACGACAGGAATATTAGTGTTGGTGGATACGCCTATCCCTTTATTAATAGTTGGGTTTTAGAAGAATCCCTCCCCTATCTTTCTGATCTTTTTGTTTTTTCCTATGGTTTTACCACTGAAGGGAATCTTGTCTACCCTCAGCTTGATGATGATTTTATGATTACTGCCGCAAAAGATCATGGGACTGCCCCGATACTTACCCTTACGCCATTTGGGCCTGATGGTAGATTCAGTAACTATCTAATCTCTTCTTTAGTCAATAATCCTTACGCGGTTACAAATCTCATTGACCAACTCACATGGCAGATTGAAAACCGTGGCTTCGAAGGTATTGACATTGATTTTGAATACATTTTGCCAGATGACCGAGTTCCCTTTGCTGACTTTGTCCGCGAAGTAAGAGAGGCCATAAATCTAGTTGGTTACCCAGTTTCCGTCGCCCTTGCGCCCAAAACCTCCGATGATCAGGCAGGAGTCATCTATGAAGGGAAAGACTATGCTCTTTTGGGTGAAGCTGCAAATTATGTTTTACTTATGACCTATGAGTGGGGGTATACCTAGGGGCATGGATGGTGTAGGTATTAAAAGTGCCAAGTAGCTATTTTACTTGGCATTTTTTTTCTGTTTTGTAATCACTTTTGGTTTAGTTCTTCTTTTTAATTCTAATGATAAAATTAAAAATTCCTAACTAAATTACTTTATTTTTACGGTTAGTCCTTTTTTAGAATCCATTTCAATTATTATGCGAATAAGATACTTGTTTTTTTCATTATTTATACAATACAAAAATAATTTTTCCTTGTCAAAATTTATTATCTTCTTTGCAAACTCTTTATCTGTTAGCAAATCAACACTATCCTCTATTATATTCTCCAGAAGATAGTTATAAAAAATGCTTGTGGTGTATCCTTCCCTGCATATGTAGGCGAGTTTCAAAGAAAATTCTCCATTTTTTTCTAATTTAGGCTTAATACTTGCATTTATTCCCTTAAGTCTATAAAGACGATTATCTTCACTTATTTTTGTATGGCATTTTACAAGTTCTATTTCGTTTGAAAAAACTCCTGTATTATAATAAGTACTTTCTAATGCACCTAAAACTAAAACTGTATTTTCGGTAGAACTATTCTTCTTTAAAAGATTAACCATAAGATATTTTTCACCATCAATTAATTGTATTGAAATATTACGTCCATCCTCTTTGCAGTTATTAATCATTTCATTTAATTCAGGTGTAATTTTTTGCTCTTGTGAAATACTATGACTTTCTTTATTTGTATAATATTTAAAGTTTTTTGGGTTAAAACTCATACTTGATAAAACAAGGTACGGACGACGCTTATTATAATTATTTCTTATTCCAACCACCAATGCAATAAAACTAATGAATGCACTAACAATAGAAATCAATAATGACAGATTGTTTTCATCCACTTCTTTTGCCCTCCTTTTATCATTAGTTATATAACCAATTATAACATTTATTTACTATTAAATACATTATTTTATACATTATTAGTTATTCACACCATGATTGCAAAAAGACCCTGAAACAATTCAAAGTCTCCATCTACACTATGCACTAAATCTACTCTTTGCCAGAACCTTTTCCAAAAATGAACCCTATCGTTAATGAGATAACTGGCATTACTATGTTAAGCACATCTGTGCTTGCTTTCCCACTTGCACACATTGAACAAATTACGTCTATTGCGCATAAAAGGAAAAGCGCAACACATAAAAGAAAAGCAATATGCATTGCTGCATTCTCTTTCCTTATTCCGAAAACTTTTCCCATCAATCCGCCATTTCTTTCTTGACCTTCGTTCATTGCTTGGAGTGCAGTTTTTTGTACATCCTTATTTAAACTCGAAAAACCATCAGAAGAAATAACATCTATAACTACCGAATCATTATTTCTGTTTATTCCATCTGCCATGATTATATTCCTCCCTTTAAAAGTGTATATTCTATTTTTCTCACTCTTTTTTTACCTGAAATTTGACCTTCCAAATATGACCAAAAATGAATATAAAGTTTTTTTCCTTTTATCGTTGCTATTTCTATAGGAACCGTAGTTCCCGACCCAAGATCACTAAAATTTGTGCATCTTAGCTTTAATGTATTCTCTTGTATTAGTGGAAAAATTAATGTTTTTCCAGATTCATCATTTTCAAAAAAAAGTGCTACTTTAAAATGAATGACGCCTTCTATAAATTCAAGTGTAAAATCTGCTCCTTCATCTAACAGAAGAACCGTCTTTGCTTCTAAAATTTCATACCCTTGTGTTTGCATTTTTATTTTCATATAAAACACCTCCATCCATTATCATTATAATACAGTTAAATTACTATTGCTAGATAGTTTTTAAGGCCCTGGATTTCTCCAAGGCCTCTTCTTAACTCTATGAATTTACAATAACCGCATCAAATCCAGCTTTCTTTAATTTGTCTGCCATGTTCTGTGCATTTGTCTTAGATGAATACGCCCCTACCTGCACACGGTATAATGCTTTAACGTCTCCTGATGTTGCGCCTTCCGAAGGTGATAACTCTTCCTTAATTGTATTATCTGTAGGTTTCTCAGCAATTTGCATACCTGTGATTCCACGTACAACAGCACTTGCCATAGCCTTATAATCGTATAGCTCTACATCGTCCTTATCATCCACAAAGCAGCACTCAATCAGCATAGATGGTGCCTTTGTATTGCGTAACACATAAAGGCTAGAATTTATCTTCACACCAGCCGTGGAGTACGTAGAATCCTTACGTTTGTTATATCCCAAGTCTGCAATAGCATCTGCCACACCTGCAGCGTAGGTTATTGCTTTGCTTGATGCAT
Source organism: Lachnospiraceae bacterium (assembly GCA_031554725.1). Taxonomy (GTDB): domain Bacteria; phylum Bacillota; class Clostridia; order Lachnospirales; family Lachnospiraceae; genus JAVBUZ01. The sequence continues at coordinate 12,331 of JAVBUZ010000165.1, forward strand.
TATAAACAAATACTTCGGTACCGCCATTCTTACCATCACCCTTACTGTCATTTCGACCAGCGTTTAAGTGGATTGATACATCCAAGTCAACTGAATTAGCATTACACTTAGATACAATCTTTTTTAACACATCTGATGCATTAGCTCCCTCATTCACAGTGCAGTCATTTACTGTATGCCCTAATTCTTTTAACTGCCTTATAACTTCATCTTTAATTTTTCTTGCTTCTGTAGATTCCTTAATAAGCCCTACTGCTCCACAACCGATTTTTCCATCAGGATTATGCCCTGCATGAACATTAATTTTCATCCTTCTTTTCCTCACTTTCTATTTTCCCTTTATCCTTTAATATGTCAATTGCATTAATAAGTGCATTGGGCAAAGGAACTCCCATAATACCTGCATTTTCGGTTATGCTTATCAGTTCATTGGCGCAAAATGCAACAATGACCCCTGTACGTATACAATTAAGCCCAAGCATTAAATCTAGCCTATTTGCCACTAATACAAATAATAGCGTTACTCCTTTTCTAGCAAGCCCCTTCCATGCAGACCAAGAGCTAAGCGCACCATTTTTTGACTTACCACTTTTTTTCCAAATTCCAGCAATTAGCAATCCCATAAGTAGGTCAAATCCCATGAAAATAGCCAATGTTATCATGTCTTCCCCCCAGCCTCCAATTAAATTAATAAACAAACCACCTAAGCCTCCTAATGCAGTTAAAACTTGTACTTTTGTTGACGTAAGTACCGAAATTATTTTTTCCATTTCCATATCCTCTCTTTCTTAAATGATAAAAGCCAAATACCCACTAAGGATACTTGGCTCTATGGCTCTAAATTCTTTCTCTAATTAACTTACTGCGGTACCTTTGAAAGCAAAAACTCATTTATACTTTCAATCGGGTCTAAAATATCCTGATTGAGTACAATTGTTGTAGCTCGCTCATTACTCTTTGTTACATTTCCATCTTCATCGATAACAGAGTATGTATACGTAAGCCTCATTCCCTCTGCTGTTTGATGTGCTGTAAAGCTCGTAATTTTGTTCATTTTCTTTCCTCCTGTTTATCTTTTCTCGATTGAATCTAAATACGTTAATGCTTCTTTAGCCAAGTCTTGTTCCATATCCATCATATATTTTTCCGACTCTGCTGCCGCTTTTCCATCATCATAAAATATGGACATGTCATATGGAATTTCGTTAGTGCTATCCATAATAGCAACTTCTGCCCTCACGTTTTGATAGTTCTTTTGCTTAGCCATAACCATCCAATCAAAAGACGCTCCTGCGTCTCCATACACAATAAAGTATTCTTTATGTTTTTCCACATACGATGTCTCTTGCTTACTTGTTCTAGTTATTTGCACTTGATACTCTTGATTTGTATCTATTGTTTCTAAAAACACACCATCTAGATACACGTAACAACAATCGTCTTCAATTCGTCCCGAACCTATATCCGAAAAATACGCTCCCGCTGTTTCAAAGGCATTCATTAGCACGGTTCCGTAATTCTTTGTTTCTACAGCTCTAGACTTGGTGCCCTTACATAAAAAACTTCCTTCCGTACACAAGCTTCCTACTACATATGCTCCCGTCTCGGTCACACCGCCTATTGTTGTATATCCCGCTCCTATTCTCGTATCATTGCTTAAGTATAGACTACCAGACAAACATGCGCTATTTGCAAATCGGACAAATTCACGGAAAATATGTCTTTCTGTAAATCCACCAGGATTCATCCCATTATTCATATAGAAATATGCTGTAGCCGCTTGCCTAATATCTCCCACTCCTAAATTCACAGAGTCATGCGTTGTATATATACCGATTCCTTGAGCCGCGTTATATGCATCACCAAACCCCGAAATACTTCCAATATATTCATTGTTTCTATAAAATTGTACTATTCCACTGCCTAATACTGTTCTCCTGCCTGTATCACTTTTACATGTCATTGTTCCACAAGCCTCAATTTCACCGCTACTATTTAACTTAAAGTTATCCGCTTGAATAGTTAAACGGTTGGATAATATAGATACGTTTCCAACCTCGCCCGATATCTGTTGAGATACATCACCCTTTGCAACCTTTGATTCAACCGCCTCTGTTGCTGTCCTACTCCCGATGCTTACAAAGTCGCCCGATAGCACCACTCTCTTAGTGTCCATATCAACTAGGAAAATAGTATTTCCGCTGCTATCCTTTACAGATATTGCACCCGTATTGATATAGTTAGCATTGATTCCTTCTGCATATAGAAGCCTTGTAATCATTTCCCCTGTTACTGTAAATCCATAAGGGTAAGTGTCTCCACCGTCTGTACTTATACCAAACGATTCTGCTGTAAGCTTCCATATAATGTCGGATTCTTCCAAGGCGCTTTTATTATGCATATAGTAGATATTGCTTCCGTCTGGTTGCCTTATTGATGTAATATACATGCCACTGCTATTTGCCAATGCAATAGATAAGCTCTCAATTGCCTGTTCTCTAGTCGTCTGCTCTTTCTGTATCAGCTTTCGCGCTTGTCTGTAAGTCTCTGTAGCCTCTGAATAATACTTGCTGCTATTTCTCAACGCTTGTTCTGCACTATTCTTTAATACAGTCAGACCAAAGAAAGTGAAATCAATGTCTGTTATAATTGTCGCATATGTATTTCCTTTCCTATCAACAATAATTGCTGGATCCATAAACTCCGCAAGAGGATATGATATATGGTCACCTTCGAACTTGCGAAATCTTCCACCAACTAACGCTTGAGCTATTAAGGAAATTCCTTGATGTTCTTTTCCTTCCCAAAGCGGATTTTCTACGGATAAAACATATCCTTCTGTACCGATTAATACGGCTACATCTTTTTCTAAATCACTATCTTGGTAGGTTGTTTGAATACCCGTAATAACAATATCATCCGTATCTACTTTTATGTTCTTCCATTCATAAAGCACATGATACTTTGACATGTCTGCAAAGTCGCCACCGTCTGCTATATCTCCAATATTCCATACATTGAATTTTCCACCATCTAATACATTTCCCGTATCCCACGGTTTAAGCTTACCACCGTTATACTTTGTGATTTTCTCAAGCTCTGTAAAATCATAAGATACAATTTCTAAATACCCCGTCCGATTTATTCTTGCATTTCCACCAGCAATCATAGCGATATATCCTATCACTTGACGGAAGGTAAGGTTTTCACTTGGATTAGTATCTACTATAAAATTATCATTTGAAAAACTAGTAGAAAGTAGTGGTACACCAATTTTATTACATATATCCACCAGCATGGTCCTTATTGTTGTCGGAAAAGTAAGTGTTGAGGAATAAGTCTTATCGGCTTTATACATATCATCCACGGCCGTAATAATAACGGTCTGTCCATACGTCTCAGGTGTAACTACGGTATATGTACCATACTCTATCTTTTCTATGTTTGAAGATAGTTGAAACGTAAGAAACAACCGGATTCTTGCACCATTAAAATCATATATAGATAAGTGATCATCATCATTCATAAGCTCCATTTGAATTGATTTTTCTATTGCTTCTCCTAGTGGTACGCCTGTACTTCCAGCGCCATCGCAGATAGAATTATTCGAAATCGTAAAGTTCCTCTCTGTTAAGGATAGCTTAGTTCCATCCAAGAAGGTGATTTCTGCATTTTCCTTAAAGTCAGTCCTCTCCTTCATTGTATTAAAAAATTCGCTTGATACATTTATCATATAGGATTCACCCCTGTCATATTGAAAGTCAAAGATTCTAGATACTCATTACCCTCTGTAAGCTCCCCAATCGTATACTGTCCTTTGCCAACATAAAAGGTATCATCACGCCACTTGGCATAGAATAAACTATAGTAATGTAGCGTGAATTGCTCCCCTTTTATTATTTGCTGAAGTATCTTTATGGCTTCACGTGCTGGAATATTAGTTGCTGTATATGTCTCTTGTTCAACAGTGAAAAGTGGTGTTAAATGAAGTACACCACTCTGCACTCTTGCTGTATCATCCGAGTATGTAGTATCAAAGCTATGTTGAAGTCCACTATCTGGCTGATATATCTCTATACCATTTATCTTAATTCTCTCTTGTGCCATCTATGCCCTCCCTAAAGCAAATGGGTTTCTCCCCGTCTTGCCTTGCCTTAACTTAGCTTCCTCAATAAACTCTTCAAATAATGTTCTTCTGTTTAGCTGTGCCACGAAAGAATAGTTTCCTCCACCGTTGCCCCCAGCTTCCTCGCGAACAATCTGTCTTATGAGAGATTCAGGAGCCTCTAAGTTTCTACCGTGTCTCTGGTCGCCTAGCATGGCTGTGAACGGAGCATTAGGCGGGATAACAGCACCCGTAGCAAGATAAGGAATGTTATTTGCTGCAACCATTCCAATGTTAAGGCCAAAGCTATTACCACCTATTGCTGGAACCCATTTAGGAACAGAAAATTTCAATCCATTCAGCGCACGGATCATATTATTGATTCCGTTTACAACGCCATTAATCATTTTGTTAATTACACTTATAATATTATTAATGGGTGATTTTATCGCATTTGCAATTCCCGACCAAATATTAACAATGTTGGTTTTCATCTGATTCCAAGTGTCTGTAATCTTCCCACTTACGTTTTGTGCAAAACTCGAAGAGTTTGTAAGGATTGTACCAAACTTTGATTGCATACCCGAGCTTATATTTCCCCAAATGCTATTACTGCTACTATATGTTGAGTTCCATGCAGAGACAATTTTGCTCTTTACGTTTTCTCCGAAATTAGTTCCATTTTGCTTAATGGTATTCCATGTGCTTGATAAATTTGAAGAAACGTTACTCCATGTACTCTGTGTGTTTTCTTTAAGCTTTTGCCATGATGAAGATATCTTATCCCTTACATTTTCGCCAAAAGTAGCACCATTTTGCTTTGCCGTATTCCATGTACTTGATAAGTTTGATGTGATATTCTTCCATACATCTTGAGTATTGGATTTCAAGTTCTCCCACGAAGAACCGACTTTGTCTTTCACTTTATCACCAAAATCTGCCGCATCTTCTTTTGTGGACTTCCATGCGCTAGACAAATTCGATGTGATTTTCTTCCACGTATTTGATGTCTTGGTTTTTATATCTTCCCATTTTCCTGCAATTCCATCTTTGATTTTTGTAAAGACACCAACAACCTTTGATACTAAAGATGATATTCCATTAAAGAGACCTTCCATTAAGAATCCGCCCATTTCATCCATAACAGTTGACGGAGAGTGAATACCAAACAATTCTTTAAACCCATTTATAAAAGGGGTAAAAATATGGTCCCATACCCATTTTTTTATATCTCGCATCACATTGTAGATTCCCTCAAGAAGTCCCATAATAGTAAACTCACCATCTTCATAAGCTGCTTCGTTCCACCATTTTACAACTTCATTCCAGGCGCCTTCGATTAATCCCCAAAGCAATTTTGCTAATCCAGATATTACGGCCATGAAGCCCTCTACTACTCGCTCTAGCACACCGCCCCAATCAATGCCACCTACAAAGTCAGCAATACCGTTTCCAATAGCCTGCCAATCAATGTTTTTGATTAGCCCAATCAGTAAATCAAAGAGTGCTTTAACCTTCTCGCCAATAAGCCTTCCTGCGGCCGCAAAATCAAATTCATGCACAAGACCACTAATCCAATCACCAATGCCCGCTCCAAGATTTTTCCAATTTATACTTGTTATAAAATCCGTCAGTATATATATAATTGAGTTTGCACCAGCACCTATTGTTTGTCCTATTAGTCCCCAATTTATATCACTTACAAGGCTATTTATGGTTGTTGTAATTCCCTTAATAGCTGACGTTACCTTAGGTCCAATATTTGCCCAATTAAAGGTGTCATACAGTTTTCCAAATGCTCCATTTACTGTAGATGCTACATAAGAGCCAAGACCGTTCCAATCCTCTGCCTCAAATAGCCTCTTTATCTTGTCTGCAAGACCTGCTATTGATGATTCTACTTTAGCTTGTTCAAACATTTTGCTTGGGTCTACGGTACCACTTGCTACATTAGTATCACTATCCTTTTCCTCATAGCGAGTAATTTCATCCAAAGGACTTAGATACTGATTCATTGCTTTCTTTGCATCTTTTGCAGAATCAGCAGTGCTACTTAAACTTGCTGCATAATCTTCCTGCACTGCCACCGCCTTTGTATATGTAGATTTTCCTGTAAGTGCTGCGAAAAACATACCTATACTATTAACCGCTTTTGTTATCATCCCAATAAAACTATTAATGATAGGAGCCACCACCGTTAGAATTGGTGCAAAAGCTGTGGCAAGACTATTCTTAAGTTGCGTAAGCGAAGACATCATCGAAGAAATGTTTGTATTCGTCTGCTTATCAAATTGGGCAAGATTCTTTAGCCCATCCTTTATTGCCGAACGCATCTTTCTAAAGAGTGCAGTTAAGCTTATAATTCCGAAGCCATACTTCATAATCTTTTTAAAAGCACCATCCATAACACTGTTGATACCTTTTGTGCTTTTATTCATTCCACCAATATTTTTAACAGCCTTTTTCAGTGCTCCACCAATTCCAGAAAGTACACTTTTCAGCTTGTTTTGAGAAGATGTAAGAGAATTTGTCTTTGCTTGTGTTTCACCAAGTGATGCCTTATAAGCGTTCAGCTTGTTATTTACTTGCGTTATTCGTGCGGCGTTTTGGTCAAACTCTTCATATCCAAGTCCTAACCCAGCTTTCTTTAAATCTTCTTGTCGAGCTTTTAAGTTAGCCAGTTCATTATTTAGTGCAATAATGCTTGACTGCGAAACTTTAGCGTTGTCACCTATCTCTTTAATTCTCGCTTCTTCACTAACCTTTGCTTCTTCTTTTTGTGCCTGCTCAGGAGTTTTTGCAAGCTCGGCCGCATATTGCTTTGCTGCCGCCTTCATTTGCACTAGCTTTATATAAACCGCATCAAATTCCTTATCTCCAAGACCTTTACCAGCTCTTTTCAACCTTTCAAGTTGTGATTCTAGACCTACTATCTGCCCAGACATGCTGTCAGTCGCAAAAGGGTTAGCATTATCTGCTGGTGAAATCAGCTCTTTTTTGTAGTCCTTTACTGCCTGTTCTATGTTCTCTAGCTTAAGTATTGCATCATCATACTCTGCATCACCAAACCACTTACCGCTATTTTCAAGTTCTGCTACAGCTGCTTTTGCCTGCTCGATTTCATTTAAAAATGCATTATTAGAGGATGAATCCATTTTCCCCATATAATCATCCATATATTGAATCATTTTTTTGCTGTAGCCACTCATTGAATCTCCAAGGTTGGAAACTGTCTTCGCCGTATTTTTTAGAGCTGTTTCAATGCGCTTGCTACCAGCTTCTACTCCGTCCGTTTGGATGGAAGTATCAATATATATAGTACCGTCTGCCATTGTCTCACCTCCTAATCGAGCAGTGCTTTTAGCTGTTCTTGTAGCTCTTTTTCTTCCTCTGTGTATTTCTTTTTCAAGTCCACAAATGCCTTATTTTCTCTATAAAATTCCTGCTCCCACTTCTCAAGCTTCTTGTTTTTCACTTTCTTTTGCCTGATGCTTAGAATCTGTGAGAATAAACTCTCGCCACTCTCCATATAAGCCCCTAAGAAAGTCCACCAATGCATGTAAGGCACCGCTCTAACCTCGCTACCTAAGACTTTATTAACTGCTGGAATAATAATTGGTGCATCTTGCTCCCAGTCCATCGTGTGTGGTTTTTGACGTCCATCACCCTTAATTCCCATATCAATAAACTCCATTGCCTTTTGTGCTGCTTCCTCTTTATGCTCTGCTGGCATTTCTTCATACTGTTCATATAAAATATCCAAGCAAATTTCCCACTTTTCATCCATTTCATATTCTGGGTCATTAAAATACATAAGGATGTCTAAGGTTGCCCTAAAGTCCGACCTAATAGAATAACCAACCCCACCTATTTCAAGTGAGGTTGGCAGTTTCCACGCACTCATGCGTGATACTTAGCCGTTGCTTTACGCACTTTGGCTATTTTCTTTTTCACTCGCTGATCAGTTATCTTTTCAATCAGTCCTACAATCCCTTCCATGACATTTTCAAAGTAAAAGTCGCCATTTGTGAGAATGGTAAGAGGACTGCACTGCGAGAAGAGACCGTCTGAAACCTTATAATTAAACAAGAAATCAAACTGCTCTTTTATTTTTTCAGCAAAATCCATAAGTTCTTTTGTCTCAGGGCTTTCAGAAAATTCCACAGCATTGAAGAAGTCGGCAACCTGCTCATAGCGGTTTAATATATCTACGTCTGTAGGTATAATCTCAAACTCTCCGATTTTTCGACCTTTCTCATTTTCAACATCAATCAGCATCGCACCTGTATTGACAACAAGCTTTGTAACGTTCTCCATTTAAAATCCTCCCTGCTTAGTCTTCTTCATTCGCTATGAATGTCTTTGTTACCGTGTCAAAGGTTCCCTTAATGCGTTCCCCTGTATAGTGAATGGAGAATGGAATCTGATATCCGCTTGTGTCGCCACCGTACGAGGTGGGAACAACATAGCACTCTTGTGCATACGCAACATATCTTGTATCTGCTTTTTCCCATAGATGAACCTCTAAGGAGTTGGTCTTTAAGCTATCATCTTTTGCCCTTGTATCTACAATCACTTGCAGTTTTTCAAATAGTGGGTCACCAACTGTTGCATAATATGGGTCAACATCTGAGGACACGTCATATCCTTTATGCTTAAATGTGGATTCACCAATTATGTTTTTACCCGTTTCTGTATCAGGATTCAGCTCTACGTTAAACTCTTCTAAGTCTTTTCCTAATCGCACCCATTTTGCTGTTCCTAAAGCTTCTGAAAAGCTCGCATCTAACATGTGGGCCATGTACTTTCTGTCAATCATTCCTTTTATTTCTTCCATATTCGTTTCCTTTCTCTAAACAAAAAGAGCCTAAGCACTACTTTTAAAGTAATGTTTTGGCTCTAGGCTCTTTTAAATATTTGTGTAATTTACCATCTTTCAAACTCATTTTGGTACCTAGCAGATATGTATATTGCCCAATTCTCTGTTTGGTTTTCATTTGTACTATCTAAGTACCCTGGTGATTGTCTGTTAATGCTAAGAAACTTCCTATCCTCTGTAAGCGGTGGATATTCTTTTAGTACATAGCTCTCTTCATTTACCCTAATTGGTTGTTTCTCTAACCATTTTCCAAGGTTATCCAACCACTCTTTCACTGATGCCTTTCTGTTTTCTGTAAGCCCACCAGCACGATAAATGACGTAGAAGGGATATAGGCATACTTGAGTTACATGTCCTGTAATATCCTCTTTTTCTGTTTCTATAACTCCACCCGATACAGGGAACATTGCTTTACCGCTATCCTCACCTAGCATGGAAAACGATATCTCATCTCCTTCAGATAAGTTAGGGTACTGATTTATCAGCTCTCTTAGTGCTGCTGTTACTACATCATATCCATCTACATCATACTTGACTTGTTTTTGTTCCGTGTCGGCCATTATCCACCCCCTGCGGTCTTCTTAACAATGCCTACCCATTCCTTACCATGTTTCTTCTTAGCGACCTCAAACCACTTTGCTTTTGCATTTGGGTTAGAAAAGGTCAAATCCTTTTCAGTTAGTATCTTCTCTGCATACAATCTTGCCCAAGGCGATTGCGTAACAGGGTCTATCATAACTTTACCACCATATAAAAACCTTCCCATAGGTGCTGTACCAGCTACAACTATTCCAGTCCCTGCTAGTGCGTCACTCTGCTGTTTAGTAACATTGATAAAACTACCCGTATTCTTTGGCATGTAGGAATTCATATCCGTCATAACTCGACTATCTAGCTCAAATTGTGCTTGATGAAACTGTTTATCAAACCGTTCCAATCTAACATTTATTTTTATACCATTTTCAATAACTGAAAACTTTTTAAAATGTTTTGCCTTACTAGTTTGCTTAGCCATATTAATTACCTACT
>JAVBUZ010000037.1:0-3305 GCA_031554725.1 Lachnospiraceae bacterium
TAATCTTTCAAATAATGGTATACTTTTGTCCCTTGCTTCACTTAGCACACGATGATCAAATAGCAACCAGCTTAACTCTCTATTGGTATAATATTCTGTATTGTAAAAATCTCTTATTTTATCTCCCATTCTATTAAACCGCCCCTTATCTCATCTTTTTATGTTTTATAACTGGCTTAATGCTAAACACTTCTTCAAAAAAAGCGGCTCTATGTGTAAACATTCCGGTTTCCAAAGTAATATCCTCATTCGTATCCAGTGATAAAATCAATTCCTTATCTTTTAAGCTTATTTTAACATCATGAAATTTTTGCTTATGGCTGCGGTCTAGCCCATTCGCAATTCTAAGAATTGCTGTTAGCTTTGCCATTTTCAAATAGGCTGCTTTGTCTAAAGATGACTGTTTCGATAGCTGTTCAAAATAGATAAACTCATCATGATTAAACTTAACGATATCTGCCACAATTTCTCTCTCCATATGAGAAAGACCAATAATTTCTGTAGACATAATAATGTTATAGGAACATTCTCCTAAATTCACTAAGCTTATATACTTACCGCAATCGTGTAAAATAGATGCAATTTGTAAATAGAGCCTCTCTCTTTTGCCTAATCCATGTATCTTTTTCATATTATCAAAAATGGATAAGGTTAAATGCTCTAAGGTCTCCGCACGCTTTCTACTTCCCATATATCTCTTGCTTATATTTTTAGCACAATCAATAATGTCCTTTTCAAAGTCATGCTCATAGTTTACCAGCTTGTGTTGCTCTGCGTATTCATATGCAATGCCATCACACAGGGTTACACCTGGCACCCATATAAGCTCTGCTCCAAGCATACTTATGATTCGCTTCATAAGCACTGCTGTTACAAAGAGCATCGGCACATTATCTTCTGAAATATCTAATGCTTTTGCAATTTCTACATGACTTTTACTTCTAATTAACTCCATAAAGGCATCATACTCTTCACCATTAACATAGCTGTACTTGCTTAGCGCTGCCTTTTTCCTTTTTGCAATCCATAAGGAGAGATGGTCATCTACAACAATAATATTTTTCACTTCTCGGTCTTTTAAATATAGCTTTTTGAAAACTGAAATCTGTGAATAAACAAGCTCATCAATAAGTAATTCTGTTTGAGCCTTTGGTAAATCAAAATGATGCATTCTTTCCCTAATTCTTAATGCACCGATTTTCATGTTTTGTGTACTTACCAAGGTATCTTTATCAAACAAGGAAACTTGAATACTGCCACCGCCTATATCTACGATAGCTGTTCCTTGCTCGATGATTTTTTGAAAGCCCTCTTGCTTAAAGGCAATGGATTTATAATCTAAAAAACGCTGTTCTGAATTACTAAGTACATCAATCTTTACCCCAGTTCTTTGTTCAATCTGGCCTAATACAATAGCAGTATTGTCTATTTCTCTAATTGCACTTGTTCCATATGCCTTGTATGCATCCACCTTGTATGCACGCATAATCCCCGTGTACTCTTTTAATACACGACATAGCTCATCTACTTTTTCATAGCTAATCTTTCCCGTAGCATAGGTTTCTGTACCCAAATCAATCTTATGGCGTATATGATCAATTTCCTTCATGCTGTTTTTTCCAGAAAACTCAAATATTTTCATGGATAATTCATAGGATCCTACATCAATTGCCGCAAACGTTTTCATAATTTGGCTCCCATCTGCGCTCCCGCGCCTATAACGTTAAATCTGTATTAACAAATCGTTCCTAGTAAATAATCAATAAATTGCTGCGCAGTTCTACCAGACAAGCCACCATGACTTATCTCCCACTTATTTGCTTCCGCTAGTAAGGTTTCCTCTGGTATCGTTACCTGATGACGTTCTGCCAAGCACTTTACAATATTTTGAAATTCCTTTTTATCTGGTGCACCAAAATAAATAGTTACGCCGAATCTCGCAACTAGTGATAGCTTCTCTTGAACAGTATCTCCTTTATGAAGATCATCTACTCTTTCTTCTTTATCGCTAAATTTTTCTCTTACTAAATGTCTTCTATTGGATGTTGCATAAATCAAAATATTATCTGGCTTTTTCTCAAGTCCACCTTCAATAACCGCTTTCAGATATTTATACTCAATTTCAAACTCTTCAAAGCTTAAATCATCCATATAGATAATAAATTTGTAATTTCTATTTTTGAGCTGACTAATTACCTCATTTAGATCTTGGAACTGATGCTTGTAGATCTCAATGATACGTAAGCCCTTATCATAATACGCATTTACTATGCCCTTAATGCTAGAGGATTTGCCTGTTCCAGCATCTCCATATAGTAAGCAATTATTGGCTTTTCTTCCTTCTACAAATGCATTGGTATTATCTAATAATTTTTTCTTTGCAATATCATAACCAACTAAGTCTTCTAATTTCACATGAGCAATATTCAGAATAGGTTCTATGCGTACCCCATCTTCATCATGAACCACACGAAAAGACTTATGAAGCCCGAACTTACCGACACCATACTCCTTGTAAAACTGCGTTAAGGTTTCTTTCATTTCCTCTGCACTAGCTACTTGGTTAAATTTTCCAGCTAGCTCACAGATATATGCACAAATTCTGGTATTGTACACCTTACTTTCCTGTGTACTTGCCTCATAGTTTGTTGTCCATTCATATTCTGGAACATTTAATATACTTACCATCTTGCTAAAGTCAAAGTCATAGAATTCTTTAAATATCTTGATATCATGCAGGGCTGCCTGATTAATGGTGCCCTCCACTCTTCCTCTAATTTCACAAGCTTTACTATAGCTATTCTCACTATTAACTAATAAGTTGGTCAAATAGCAGTGCCACAGATTTCCATAAAACCCATAGTTCCCTGCAAGTTCAAAGAGCTTATGCACGCATTCAAAAAAGAGTGCTGCCATATCCTCTTCATTATAATATTCGTCCTCATAATGCTCCATCAGCCACGCCATGTCGCATAACAATTCACCATCTTCAAAATCGCGAAATACAATTAGTTCATGCTCTCTCATATGTAAACCTATCTTTCCAAGCCAGTGTCAAAACTTATTTTTCATACTCGCCTTAGTAATTACCTAAAATTTTCATATCCCTTGTTTCTTCTCTTAATCCTCGTAGTGCATTTTTTACAGCACTATCTGCTAGGTTGCCTTCAAAATCAATGAAGAATCTATATTCCCAATTTCGCCCTTCTATAGGCCTTGACTCTATTTTTGTCATATTTAGATTGTTAAATATAAAATGGGACAACATGTTGTATAGGCTACCGCTTTCATGGGGCAGCTCAAAA
>JAVBUZ010000089.1:0-4406 GCA_031554725.1 Lachnospiraceae bacterium
CAAAAAAAACATATATTTTGTAAAACAAATTAAAAATTTACTACTGAGAAGCCAGAAGATTGTTGCTTATTTACCACCTAGCGCGAAAGAAATGTATAAAACAATTTTTCTTGGAACGGGTTTCTTTTATATTCTGATTGGTTTTGCAGTATTTGTAATGATATTCAATAAGACAGTGGTTACATTCCCTGATATGCAACAGCATATGGATGAAGTTTATGAACTATATGGAGGTAATGAGTGGATAAAGTTTTATGAATATATTGAAGCACTTGAAGCTGAAATAGACGAGAAATCTAGAGTTGCTGATAATATTATGAAAAATATTGGGAGCAGTAATTTCAGGGTAGACGATATAAATGAAGCAATGCGTATTAGACGTGTGGTAGAAACACAAAGGAGATGCCTCGAAGAGTATTATAGTAAAATAGAACGAAGGAAAAGCGTTGAAAAAAATAGTGGAGTAGTAATTTATCTTATGACGGATAGGGGGTATAATGAAGCTATTGGAAATAACAGTATTATAAGGGAGAGCATAGTTGGAATTATACTGATTGTACTTACTGTTTGGACGACCATAAAGACTATCGGCATGGAAGATAAGGAGCAAACTAAGCCACTACTGCGAATAACCAAAGTAGGATTAAAGAAAATATGGAAGCAAAAATTAATTTGTATACTTAGTTTGAGCGGGACATATATACTTCTTATTGTGGGAGTCAACCTGTTTTTTCTTTTTTGGCAGTATAATTTGACTTCTATTCATGCTCCGATTCAAAGCGTAGGATTTATGGCAGAGTACCCTTTGCGAATTACAGTTGTGCAATATATCATTTTACTTACAGCATTGCGAGTTATTATAGTACTTGGAGCAATAGGGGGTACACTTATGCTGGTGTCACATAATAAGAATACCAATAAATTATATATACCCATTATATTATGCGTGTATTCGACTGCATATATAATGATACCAGCTACCAGCTCTCTATTTTTGTTAGTGATATCAACGATAGTTATGGTTATAATGATTATTGTCGGATGTTTATATTCTTACTATAATTGGTGCAATAAGAGATAGGAGAAATTTATTTGTGAAATTACAGTTGTTGAATCTAACCAAGACCTATGGCAATGTTATAGCATTAGACAATTTTACGACGGAGTTTGAACAGGGACTATATAGTATATTGGGTGAAAATGGTGCAGGAAAAAGCACAATAATGAGTTTGATTACAGATAATATCTCTAGAGAACGAGGGATTCGTGCTGGAAAAATATTATATAATGGTTTAGAAATACTGGAGATGGGGAGTGAGTTTCGACAGTTGGTTGGCTATATGCCACAACAATCGGGCTATTACAAAGACTTTACAGTAGAAGCATTTTTGTTCTATGTGGCATATACAAAAGGAATTTCGCGAAAAGCTGCTAGTAGCCAAATAAAGGATTTGCTCAAAGTGACTAATCTTACAGAGAAGGCACATGAAAGAGTTGAAGGACTTTCGGGGGGAATGAAACAAAGATTGCTTTTAGCACAAGCATTACTAGGAAATCCTCAAATACTAATTTTAGATGAACCTACGGTTGGGCTTGATCCGAAAGAAAGAATTACAATGCGCAACTATATAAAGGAATTATCATCACAAAGGATAGTTCTTTTTGCAACCCATATAGTAAGTGACATAGAATGTATATCGGATCAGGTACTGCTTATGAAGAAAGGAAAATTGCTTGTTTCTGGGGCTCCAGAAGATTTGATAAAATCTATACATGGAAAAGTTGCTGAAATAGAATGTACTTTTGAAGAATTGAAGTATTATCAAGAAAGATATACTGTGGGCAATCTTATACAAAAGGGAAAAAAAATAACAGCACGTATTATTGGTGACAGCTTTCCAACTAATGCTAATATTCATGTCCATGACGCTAATTTGGAGGACGTATATTTATATGTAAACCATTATAGTATCTAAGCTTTTTCCCAGGCAACAAAGTTATAGTGAGATAAACATACTATTTTGAGGCTACTTGCTGGATAAGTTAAGATTAGCATAGATACTTGAAAAATTAAACATGATGATTTAGTCTATTTCTATAGAGGATGGTGCGTAAATTTCTCGTGATACATCTGTTGGCAAGGGAAAAGAGGAGTTCTTATGAAAAGAAAAATGAGTATGTATGTTTGCTTGTTAATAATTTTTGTGGTAGTTGCAGGATCATTATTTTGTTCATTTATAAGAAATAATCAAAAACAGGGAAATGAAAATAGTATTGTGGAAACAGATTCGTTACAGGAAATGGTTAGCGATAGCAAAGAAACAGATTCGAATTTGGTGGAAAAGAGTATTGATGGAGAAAAGGAATTAACTTCAGAAGGAACCACAAATCAATCTGACTTGAGTATGGAAGACTTGTACAAAAGCATTTGTAGTGTTCCGTATGACTATTTTGGATATATATTTATTGAGGACAATATATTACACATTGATCCTGTTGAATTAATATGGTCAGATAATACTGAAAGAATTGCGGAACTAGAGATAAGCGAGTGGGATATGCCGAGTGGCTATTACTTTTACAATCCAGATAATGAACTTCTTTCTTTTAAGATTACGGAGGAAACAGAATATTGTTTTGTGTCTATGAGCAGGGCATATCCAGATGAAATATTGGTGATAACAGATGACGTAAATGCTTTCTTGGAAAACCTAGAATTATATGGTGATTTTGCAAAACAATATGGATTTTGCATTGTGTTAGATGGAGACTGTGTGAAATATGTCATTGATAAATACCCTACATTGTTCTAGCAGATAAAAAGGGTTGCATATATAACGGGATTGCAGAATCTGTGGATAAAGAGTTTCTATCTCTTGCCGAAGCAGGGTATAAGACGGTAGAGGAGGTAGCACATATTATACAAAGCAGGGTGCAGCTTATTCTAGAGGAATAATTATTAATGACATATAAATTGGTTCAATGCTATAATAATCATATCATTGTATAAAGGGGAAAACATATGATAAAGATTGCAATATGTGATGATGAGCCATATTTTCTGGAAAAAATTAATTGTCTAGTGAATCAAAATTTTAGTAAGTTGGGGGAACAAGCTGAGATTAGAAAGTTTAGTTCGGCTACGGAGCTTATTGGGAATGTTCAATATTTAGAAAGCTGCAATGTGGTTTTTATGGACATTAATATGCCGAATTGCAATGGATTTGAATATGCTACAAGAATAAAAAAGAAGAGCCCTAATATCTATTTGGTTTTTGTTACAGTACAGATAGACTATATGCTTAAGGGATATCAGGTTGAAGCATTTCGTTACATATTAAAGAGTGATTTAGAAGGGCAAATGCAGGAATGTATCTCATCCCTTATTCAGAAAATTCGTAAAGGGAATTATTCTATGAATTTTATGTTTAGAGAGGGGGAAATAACCCTAAAATTGAGCAACATTAAATATATTGAGAGTTACAAGCATACAATGTTGTTCCATATGAGGGGAGAAACAAATAATATACATGAAATGGTAAGTAGCAATTTGAGTATGCTAGAAAAACAGCTAAGTTCATTTGGCTTTTTCCGCGTGCATAAGAGCTATTTGGTTAACATGCTATTTGCAGATGGAATAGAACGATATGAGCTACGATTAAGCGAAAATGAAAAGATACCGATACCCAAGGACAAATATACAGAAGTAAGAGCACAATACTATAAAATGCTGGGGGATATGTAATGGGAGCGCTAGTGCAAACCATGATTTTAATACTTATGGAACTAATATCCTGCGATTTGTTTGTAAGTATGTTCTTTGAAAAGAGGGATAAACAAAACAAATGGAAAACCATTAGTCTATGGGGATTGGTCTGTCTGGTTGGTATATTAAGCACAAAGCTTCTTGGGCAGTACTTTGTACTTAAAATTATAGCTAGTTTATGCGTTTTAGTAATGGCTATGCTTATTATGTATCAAGAAAGACTGATAAAAATAATTCTTGCGTGTATGGGCTATTATGGAACTATGATAGCCTGCGATTTAGTTATTATGATAGTGATTGAAAGGGTCTTGATATGGAGATGGACAAGTAGCCTCTACGGAGATATCTATGTAACTTTAGTAGCAGTACTTGCAAAGACAATAGAATTTATTTTATTTGCATGGGTTAAACGGAGATTTTCTAAATACGAGGAATTTTATCAGCTCGACACGAAAGTATGGTATCGGTTTGTGATATCTTCATTTTTCACGATAATTATACTGTTCTTTCTAATTATTGATATTAAAAGCGGGAATTTAACAAGATTAATTATAGGATTTGGGATGCTACTACTAAATATTCTGTTTTACTATTCTATGTGGAATATTGTAAAATCTGAGAGGAAAAACAGAGAATATTT
>JAVBUZ010000241.1:0-4199 GCA_031554725.1 Lachnospiraceae bacterium
TCCTAATCTATACATAGCAGATGGACATCATCGTTGTGCGTCAGCAGCTAAGGTGGGTATGAAAAGAAGAGAAGAAAACCCAGCATATACAGGTGAAGAAGAATTTAATTTCTTTTTATCCGTATTATTTCCAGATAGTGAGCTAATGATTATGGATTATAACCGTGTAGTCAAAGACCTAAATGGAAATACTACAGAAGAATTTTTACAAAAGCTTGGTGAGTCTTTTAATGTTGTAGAAGCAGGAACAGCTTGCGTAAAGCCAAAAGAAAAAAGAGAATTTGGAATGTTTTTAGACGGTAACTGGTATAAGCTTAATGCAAAAGAAAGCATTCAAAGCGATGATCCCGTAAAAAATTTAGATGTCTCTATATTGCAGGATTATTTATTAGAACCCATTCTTGGAATTAGGGATCCAAAAACAGATAAGCGAATTGATTTTGTAGGTGGAATTCGTGGTCTAGCTGAATTAGAAAAAAGAACGCAAACAGACATGAAGGTAGCCTTTTCTATGTACCCAACTTCAATAGGTGAGCTATTTGACGTGGCAGATGCAAAACTGCTAATGCCACCTAAGTCTACATGGTTTGAACCAAAGCTTCGAAGCGGATTATTTATTCATTCTTTGCAATAATTAAATAAAAGTGGTAAGGGAGGAACTCTGATGAACAGCAAACTATATAAATTAATGAATTGGCCTGCAATAGAGGAAATTATATATTCAGAAGCGGACAATCCACATGAAATACTAGGTCCACATGTGGTAGGAAATAACACTTTAGTTCAGGCATACTTTCCAGGAGCGACAAGAGTGCTATTGCAAAAGCTAAATGATATGTCTGAAAAAGAAATGGAAATAGCGGATGAAGATGGTTTTTTTGCAGTCCTACTTACGGGGAAAAAAGTAGATGCATATCGCTATGTTGTAACCTCAGCAGATGGAAATGTTGTGTTTCATCAAGATGCATATCGTCATGAAACACAGATTACTGCAAAGGATGAGGAATTATTTCAGCAAGGAATTCATTATACTATTTATGAAAAGCTAGGCGCGCATCCAATGACTTTGCTAGGTGAAGAGGGCGTATATTTTGCAGTGTGGGCACCGAATGCGTTAAGAGTAAGTGCAGTAGGCGATTTTAATGATTGGGATGGCCGTTTGCATCAAATGAGAAAGCTTCCTTCCGGTATTTTTGAGATTTTTGTCCCAGGAGCAAAGCTTGGTGACAACTATAAATTTGAACTGAAATTAAAAGGCGGGTTAACGTACTTAAAGGCAGACCCATATGCTGGTGCAGCACAGCTTAGACCGGAAACGGCCTCTGTGATTTGTGATATTTCAAAATATGAGTGGAAGGATGAAGCGTGGCTTTCTAAACGAGCAAAAAACAAAAAAGAAAGTGCACCTATGAGTGTTTATGAGCTTTATTTAGGCTCCTTCCTTGCACCGAAAGAAGGCTGTGAATATGCAAACTATAGAGACATCGCAAAAGAGCTTGTGACCTATGTTACCGAGATGGGCTATACCCATGTAGAGCTGATGCCAATTATGGAACATCCATTAGATGCTTCCTGGGGATATCAGGTGATTGGTTATTATGCCCCAACAGCAAGATATGGAACCCCAGAGGACTTTATGTATCTTGTTGATACCTTGCATCAAGCGGGAATTGGTGTGATTTTAGATTGGGTTCCCGCACATTTCCCAAGAGATTCCTATGGCTTGTCAAATTTTGACGGCACCTGCCTTTATGAGCATTTAGACCCAAGGAAGGGATATCACCCACATTGGGGAACCTTAATTTACAATTATGGAAGAGCACAGGTAAAGAACTACTTAATCGCGAATGCGCTTTATTGGGTTGAAAAGTTCCATGCAGATGGTATTCGCATGGATGCAGTGGCCTCCATGCTATACTTAGATTATGGAAAAAATGAAGGTGAATGGATTCCAAATATCTATGGAACAAATGAAAATATAGAAGCAATTGAGTTTGTTAAGCATCTAAATTCTATCATGAAAAAGAGAAATCCGGGCGTACTTATGATTGCAGAGGAAAGCACGGCGTGGCCAATGATTACAGGTGACTTTGAAGATGGTGGTCTTGGTTTTGATTTAAAATGGAATATGGGCTGGATGAATGATTATTTAAGATACATTCAAAATGATCCATATTTTAGAAGCCATCATCATAACGAATTGACCTTTAGTATGATTTATGCTTATAGTGAACGTTTCATTTTAGTATTATCACATGATGAAGTGGTTCATGGGAAGTCCTCTTTAATAGGCAAGATGCCAGGAGCGGTTGCTGATAAGTTTAGTAGCCTTAAAGCGACATATGCATTTATGATGACACATCCAGGGAAAAAGCTTCTCTTTATGGGGCAGGATATTGCAGAGTTCAATGAATGGCAAGAAACAAGAATTGTGGAATGGGATTTGTTAAAATACCCAGAGCATAAAGGCGTTTCCGATTTAGTTAAAAAGTTAAATAACTTGTATTGTACATTACCTGCTTTATATGAACTTGATGATAAGGCAGAGGGCTTTGAATGGATAAACAGCATATCAGCCAATGATTGCTATGTAACTTTCCTTAGAAAGGGAAAGAAAAAGGACGACATGATACTTGTAGTTGCGAACTTCGCAGGTATTCTACAGGAAATTCAGACGGGCGTTCCTTACATGGGCAAATTCAAGGAAATATTAAATACAGATGCCGAAATCTATGGCGGCACTGGCGTAGTAAATAGAGTGGCTAAAAAAGCAGTAAACAAAGAGTGGGATGGCTTAGATTATTCAATTAAAGTAAAGCTTGCACCATCGAGTGTTAGTATTTTTAGCTACCAGCCAATAGAAGAGCCTAAAAAAGAAACAGCAAAGAAGACAACGAAAAAAGCAGTTAAAAAGCCTGTAACTAGAAAAAAAGAGGCTTAGGAGATGGTTATGGCACCACAAATAGTATTGCGAACAAGTGAGATACAGCAAAAGGTAGATATTGGTAAGGTGGAAGCATTTATTCTAGATTTACCAGAAAAGGCATGGGAACTTGGATGGCAAATCCTTTTTACGGTACTATTTTTTCTGATTGGCACTCAAGTAATTAAGGTTATAAGAAAAATCATCAAAAAGTCATTAAAGAAGGCCAATGCAGAAATTGGAGTAATTCAATTTTTAGACTCCTTTATAAAAGCTACACTATATATCATTTTGATATTTTTAATTGCATCCAACTTTGGAGTGACCTCTGCAAGTATAGTTGCACTGTTGGGTTCAGCAGGTGTTGCAATTGGTTTAGCGGTTCAAGGTAGCCTTTCCAACTTTGCAGGAGGTGTTTTGATTTTACTTTTAAAACCTTTTAAGGTGGGAGATTA
Source organism: Lachnospiraceae bacterium (assembly GCA_031554725.1). Classification (GTDB taxonomy): domain Bacteria; phylum Bacillota; class Clostridia; order Lachnospirales; family Lachnospiraceae; genus JAVBUZ01. The sequence goes on from JAVBUZ010000241.1 coordinate 3,379, forward strand.
TATTAGTTCTAGCGGCTATGAGGGTACTGTTTCAGAGATACAGATGTTTTATACTAAATTGCTATCAGTAGATAATCAAACGATTATTTTGCCAAACGGTGCCCTTGCAAATTCAAATATGACAAATGTAACAGCAGCAAAGGAAAGACGATTAGATATTAAAATTGGGATTTCTTATGAGGCAGATATAAAAAAAGCAAAAGAAGTGCTATTACAGATACTAAAAAATAATCCAGATACATTAAAGGATAAAGAAATTTTTGTTTATGTAGATAATCTAGGAGAACATGCGGTTATTATCGGATTAAGATGCTGGTTTTTAAAAGAAAATTTTTGGAATGGTAAGTGGAAGATTAATGAGGATATAAAGTATGCGCTAGAACAAGCAGGGATTAAGATACCGTATTCTCAATTGGAGGTTCATTTGAAAACGGAAAAATAGGTTGAATTTTGTATAAATAGATGATATATTAACCATGTGTTTATGCAAAATCCAGAGGATTATGCATGTTTATAAAAATAGCGAAAGCTAAGGAGGAAATGTATTATGAAAAAACTTATGGCACTTATGATGTCAGTAGTTATGGTTCTAGCATGTGTTGGTTGTGGTAACGATGCAGGAACAGACAAAAAAGAAGAAACAACAATGAAAATCGCGATTGTATCTAGCCCTTCAGGTGTAGATGATGGTTCATTTAACCAGGATATCTACAATGGTGTTTTGGCGTTTCAGTCAAAAAACAAAGGTGTTGAAGTAGTTCCAGTTAGAGAAGAATCAGGCGATACAACTGCTGCAATTCAGGCAGTAGCAGATATTGTAG
>JAVBUZ010000040.1:0-36374 GCA_031554725.1 Lachnospiraceae bacterium
CTTGAGGAATTTTACAATAAAGTAATTGAATCCTATGAGTTTGTAGGGAATTACTTGATATTATTGGTTCATGATGTTTATGACGTTCCCGGAAAAACCAGTGACGGCCTAGAAATGGATGATGCGTCAGATGAGGTATATGAATATATCATGTGCTGTATCTGCCCTGTTGCCCTATCAAAACCTGGACTTAGCTTCGATGCCGAGGCCCTCTCCTTTCGCAACCGCATTCGTGATTGGGTTGTCGATATGCCTGAAGAAGGCTTTCTCTTTCCTGCCTTTACAGACCGTAGCGCGGATATTCACAGTACCCTATACTATACAAAGAACAGCAACCAGCTGGATATTAACTTTATCGAGCAAATTTTTGGTTGTCCAATCCCCCTTTCTGCCGCTACGCAAAAGGAAACCTTCCAATACTTAGTGGAAGAAACACTGGGTGATTCTTGTAGTCTTGATACGGTAAAAACGATACATGAAAAGCTAAATGAAATGATTGAAGAACATAAAGATAGTCCAGAGCCATTGGCCCTGGACAAGCATGAAGTAAAATCTCTTTTAGCAAAAAGTGGTGTAGAGGACGAAAAGCTAGAAGACTTTGAACGTCACTTTGATGCTACCGCTGGTGAAAAAGCTTCCCTTTTCGTATCTAATGTAATTAGCACCAAAACCTTTGAGGTTAAAACTCCGGATGTAGTTATTAAGATTAACCCCGAAAGAACTGATTTAATTGAAACCACTCTTATAAATGGTCGGAGATGTCTCGTTATTGAAATCACTGACCAGGTAGAGGTAAATGGTATCAATGTACATAATGCTATCGATTCTGACTCAGATGAGGAGGAGCTTGATTTTGAATAGCAGCTGTTGTTTATTCAAACAGTAGATAATACTGCATCTGCTGGTATTCTAAAAGCTCTTCACTTAAATCTTTTGCCGTGTAGGTGTTACCATCTGCATCCATCACCTGCATGGCTGAGATTACTGGATATTTTTCTTCCATTTCTTCTAATCTGCTTAAGTAGCTAGGTCGCGGAAGTTGGCACGCATCCAACAGCATACCAGCTAAATAATTCGCACTGGTTTCCACCCCTGTTTCTTCCTCAATATCAAAGTTTGCCCACATTACAAAAGGAACTTTATACCTTAGTCTCTCATCCTCTTCGGATAGTTCATTTACATTCTTCCCATTTAGCTCAAAAATAGGATTACTTACACTAGCAGTTGGCTGGTGATCACCAAAGAATAAGATAATGGTATCTTCGCTTACACCTTCAAAATAGTATACTAAATTCTCCAAAGCATTGTCTGTTAGCTTTAACAAGGATAAATAAGTATTTAAGGTATCAGCCTGGACATTTTTTACTCTTACGTCTCTAAAAAAATTCGTGTAGGTTCCAGTATATCCACCATGATTTTGCATGGTTACATTAAATAGAAAGAGTGGCTCATCGCCTTTCTTTTCAAAAGCGTCGGTTATTTTTTCAAAGCAGGCACTATCTGAATAGTAATCTCTTACCTTTTCTTTTCCTCGAAAGCTTTCTATGGCACAAAACTCATCAAAGCCTAGCATTGGGTAAACAAGCTCTCTTTCCCAGCCACTTGCATAATACGGGTGCATAGCAATGGTTTTATAACCTTCCGCCCTTAAATAGGACGCTAGAGAAGGTACCGTATCATTTACATATTGTTGATACGCTACACTGCCCTGAGGCAAAAAAGCCATCGTATTACTTGTCAAAAATTCAAATTCCGTATTGGCCGTATTTCCCCCAAGAATAGACACATTTAGGGTTCCTGAAACCGTGTTTTCTGCTCCTTGCTGCAATCTATGAACAAAGGGCATCTCATCCACATTGGTATCAAATTCCCCAAGCACACTTAAATCAGAAAAGGCTTCGTCCATAATAACAATAATATTGGGGCGTTCCTTTACCGATGCCATAGCTGGTACAGCCCCATCCTTATTACCTTCTAGTAACTCTTCTATCTTGTCTGCCTGATATCCCTCTGGTTTTTCTACATTTAGATATTCCAGCTCCATAATAAAGGCAACTACATTTCCATCCAGCTTATTCATAACTGTAGGTGTAAAAAGCTTGTCATACAGTCCAAATTCGCCAATAAAACTATCACTTTGAATCATACCCGTGTAGTTCCAAATAAGAAGAGAGGAAAGAAGTATCATTCCTACTCTTAGTTTTCTTTGTCCTCGTACTACTTTTATCTTACATCTGCTTTCTAAAAATAGCAGAATTAAAAAGCCTACCATAACTGGAATAATTTCTTTATCCAAGCTATAGCTAAAGTTATCTGCCACACTTGCGGCTGTTTTTAATGAGTAAATATCCCAAGGCATAATCGGTGCTGAACGGAAGGATAGCACATAATAATTAATTAGTCCTACCACCATAAAGAAAACACTTTGCAACATAAGCGCCACTCGAAGCACTCTGAAAATACCAAATAGAAACAAACCTGTAAACTGATAAAAAAGAATATTTAAAACTTGAGTTTTAAAATTCATGCTAATAAAAGGATTGTGAGTATAAAGATCAAATAAATAAAAGGTAAATATTGGGTACACAAATAAGGCAATAAACGTCCGAAAACGCTTCGGAGTATATTGCCTTTTTATAAATGAAAGTATTTTATTTACAAAACTGTAACATGTTTTTTTCATTTGTAGCTTTTCCATGATGTATCACTCCTACGTAAAATCCATTTTACATTCTATTACACATCATGGAATTAAACAACACCTATAAGCCACAAATTTTCTTAATATTTTCTAAATATTTATTCAGCTTTTCTGATATCCTTTAATGCCGTGCTAAGTTTAATTGGATTTCCATAGCGTAAAGTTCCCATACGATAAAGCTTTGCACCAATAAAGCCTGCACCAAAGATAGATGCCACTAGTATAACAAAAGATAGAATAATTTCCCAAGGTGCTACGGTTCCCATGGCAATTCTAGCAAACATAGTGCTGTAGGAACTAAATGGTAAAAAGGATAATACTTTAATAATGGTACCTTCTACGTTTGTAAGCTGCATAAGTGCAAAGAAATAAACCACCATAATTATAACCATAAGCCCGCCTGAGCTTTTGCTAATATCCTCTGTTTTACTTACAAGCGCTCCCATTGCTCCATATAGGAAGGCGTAGAATAGGTAACCTCCCATTCCAAATAGTGCAAAGGTAAGTAGCACTTCTTTGGGTACAGATAAAAACATATCTAACATACCGCCCCATTGCTGACGATTTGCTTGGTAAGAAAGTAAAATGCTTCCTAGAATTACGCCTGTTTGGAAAAGACCTCCAATTGCTCCCGCAATTACCTTACCAAAGAGAAGGCTATTGGGGGTGGTTGAGGTAACCAATACCTCGATTGCACGATTGCTTTTTTCATTGGTAACAGAAACCGCAATCATCTGTCCATAAAGGATAATTAGCATAAATACAATCATTACAAGAGCATAACAATACCAATAGCTACTTTCTGTATCTTTGTTTAAAATCTCTTCCGTTGTTGTGATTGGAACCTGATACATCTGACTTACTTCTGTAAAATCTAAACCATTTGCCTCACAGTAATTCATGCGATAGAAAATCCTCATTGCCTCTTCAAAGCTCTGGGCTGTTCTGTCAAACATATCTTTATTGTATACATAGTAGGTGTACTCCGAAGCTGAGGTAATCACAAAGCCTGCAAGAGCGCTCTGATCTTCTACTGCACTCTGCACCTGTTTTGCATCCGTGGCAATTATCCATTCATTTTCCGCAAACATTGCCTCTAACACTGCAATGTCTGCAATGCCATTTTCATCGTATAGGATTAAAACATCTTTTTCTTCGCTTTTTTTAGTTTCTTCTACTGCTTGCTCTTTGCCAACGTTTTTTACTTGTACCCCAGTAACACCTGACATATCAATAAATCTTGGTAAAAAGAGAGCAATGGCTCCACCTATGGCTAAAAGAACCGTAAATACCATAAACGCTTTATTTTTGAAATATTCTACTAATTCATATTGTAATACGACTAAAAACTTTTTCATACTTCTTCACCCACCTTTTCCACAAATATGTCATTAAGAGATGGCTCATATCTGCCAAACTTTTCTATATCAATATCCGTCTGTGTTAACTTTTGCATAATCTGCTTCTTATCTGCACCGTCTTTCATCTCTAAAACTAAGCAGTCTTTTCTCTTTGCCACTACAGTAACAAGGTCACTTAAATCTTTTTCCAGTGTTTGCTGTAAATCCTCAAGAGACATATTTTCTGCTAAAATCATTAGTCTATTCTTTCCGTAGTCTTTTTTAATTTCCTTTAGCTCACCTGCAAGCACTACTTTTCCTTTATCAATAATAGCTATATTATCGCAGAATTCTTCTACGTAGCTCATCTGATGGCTAGAGAAAATAACTAGCTTATTATCTGCTATTAATTCATTGACTACGTCTTTAAGTATCTGTGAATTTACAGGATCGAGTCCACTAAAGGGCTCATCTAAAATAATAATATCTGGATTGCAAACTAAGGTTGCTGCAAGCTGTACCTTCTGCTGATTTCCTTTTGAAAGCGTCTCAAGCTTGCGAGTTTCATATTCAGATACCTCTAAACGCTTCAGCCATTTTTTTGCACTTTCCTTTGCATCCGATTGCTTCATCCCTCTAAGTCTAGCTAAAAATACCATTTGCTCAATAACGGTTCTTTTGGGATAAAGTCCTCTCTCCTCTGGCAAATAACCAATCTGACAGTTCTTTTGTACAAATGGCTTTCCATCTAGCAAGATTTCGCCACTGTTCGCATGAAATACGTCCATTAGGATACGTATGGTGGTAGTCTTTCCTGCACCATTTCTTCCAAGCAAGCCAAGCGCCTTGCCACTTTCTACTTCAAAATCAATTCCATGTAATATTTCTTTTTCACCAAAGCTTTTACAAATTTGTTTAATCTCTAATTTCATTTTCACACTTTCCTCTCTTTTACTTAGAATGTAAGCAAAGCCATAACAAAACCAATAATTCCACCGATGGCACCGCAACCAATTAAATAGGCACCGTACTCACCTACAATGGAAAGACCTCTAAGACTATTATCATATTTTTTGTCATTTAAAGGCGGCGTTTCGGCAGTTCCCACATAGATGATTGCTCTATTTTCTAATGCACAAGCAAACTTCCAGCCTAAGCTTTCTGCATCCTTAACGCTCTGTACCTGCCAATCACTGTTAAGCCCCGTCCAATCCTTTTTACTATCAAAGCACTGTTCATTTTTTCCCTTTAGACGTATATTGGTAAGATATTTGCTATCCATGGTATATATCTGATTTTCTTCGTTTCGTTTTTCAAAGAAATATTTTGTTGGCGTCATTTTAGTAAGTATATATCCCTCACTAGCTTCTTTGTGTAAAAACTTATTTAGGCTTTTATTGGTTAAAATAAGTTTCTTCACTTTTTTATGGGTGCGCACATCTGTCACTTCTTCCCATTCTTTTCTACTTAAGGACAGCTCTCTTTCTAGCACCTTGCCTGTATGGAACAGATAAAGTGACGTTGCACTACATATCACTGCATAAATAAGTGTAAACCAATCAAACCAATCAAAGTAGTGAATATTTGCTTTTACAAATATTAGTTTTATAAGTATATCTAAAAAACTAAGTGCAAAAATGCAAATAATTTGTTCTTTTGCTTTATTAAAGCTTAATTTTGAAAACTTTTTAGCCCTATGTTTTCTAGACTCTTCATCATTATATAATTCATTGATTTCACCCTCTACATACTCTTTTGAAAAGTAATATGTCAAGGATTCATCGTGGGTTACCTGACTCCATCCTAATTCCTGAGCCATATCCATAAAAAGCTCTTTATCCTGAATATCTTTAAGGGTTGGATTTTTAGGAATATTAAAACGGTCAACCTCATACATCATCTTTTTTGGCACACTCTTTTCAAAGGTGAAAAATACGCCCATGCCTACGTCCTTAAATAACCAGCCTTCTTCCGCCATGGATTCTAACCATAGTCTTTCCTTCTGGTAGCTTGTAAAAAACTTAAACTTTTTCATTGTTTCTGTATTAGTTGTCACTTTTGCTTCCCTCCGCTAATATCTTGGTTCCATCTTCTAGTTGTCTCCCAATACGCTCTGTTTCCATTTCTAAAACTTCAAGCCCTTCCTTGGTAATCAGGTATGCTTTCTTACTTTCTTCGCTTGTATCTATGGTTATAATTCCATCCGCCACCAGCCTACCTACCATGGTGTACAGGGTTCCTGTACCGAGCTGAATTCTTCCCTTCGTCAGCTCACTTACGAATTGCATAATCGCATAGCCATGGCGTGGCGATGTCACAGAAAGCAACGTGTAATATGTAGTTTCTGTCATAGGAATGTACTTCTTAATCAATCCATCTTCCATTTATTTCCACCCATCTTTCTTTACTATCCTTTCATCTGTCTTCGTTCGACATGTTTTCATTCGACATGTCGAGGCTCGACATGTCGTCTAAGGAGATAGTAGCATATGAAAAAAAATTCGTCAAGGGTATTTTTATATATTATTAATACTTGTTTTCTGAAATTAATGGTTTATAGCTACATAAGAATCATAGTTTCTTCAAGCAGACGTTCCCACTTGATGAAAAACGTAATGGTACGTAGGCGCGCAAAGTACTCACGCCAAGTACCAACGTTTTTCAACACTGCTTTTAAGAAAACTATGATTCTTATGTAGCAATTAAGTTTTGAATTTCAGAAAACATGTTATTTCTAACATTATTAAATAAGCTACTTTTGACTAATTTATTTAAATAACAAAAAAACCTTCTAGGCGCTTGTCATTCCAAGTGCATAGAAGGTCTTTCATAGTTCTTGTAGTTATCCATTATACTTCCGTATTTTCTTGTTCAAATCTCTCTTTGAGTTTTTCGTAGTAGTGCTTTACTGATTTGTCTCCCTCATTATCTAAGAACATGCAGAATGGTAGGCTATCTGTTTCTCTATGTTTGATAACACAGGCACAGCATTTTCCATTATTGGGACATGTCTTTTTAGGGCAGGCACACTCTTTTACATTTGCACAGCTCATCGTTACCTCATTTCTTTCGTAATAGCTACTGATTTCTACTAGCGATATATAATTTTTCTTATGGTTTCCATTGACAAGCAGTATTCATCACATAGCTGTTCTACTGTCACATGTTGGTGAAAGTATTTATGTCTGATTTCTTCATTTCTTTGCTCATAAAATTTCTTAGCCCCTGAACCTGCTCCCCACTTCTTTCTCTCTTTGTCCGAAGGAATATAAAGAACTTCACCTGGTGCATATTTTTGTATTTCTTTTAAAAGCTTATCTGGGAGGATATCCGATGCATTTCTATATTTCATCTGTTTTCCTCCTTAATTCTTAGTAAGGAATTCCTCTAATGTATCATACCTATTAATCTTAACTCCATGGTTTTCGATTTCTGATACAATGTAATTTTCTAACTCGGTTGCTGTCTGGCTAAGAGTATTCAAATCTAGAGCATCAAAACATTCCATTAGATTCATTTCTTTTAGGCTGAACTCTTCTCCTACAATGTTTAACTCATTTTGTAAGTTGCAGGCTTCTCCAAACGCCGCATCAACGTTTCCTTCCTCACAGTAGTAACGGATTCTACGCCAATGTAGGCTAAGCTCCTGATACCAGTTTGCTAAGTCCGCAAAATCTGGCGCGCCCAAGTCTTCTTTATCTTCTGCCTTAAAGCTTCCAATAAACTGTCGTGTGGTACTTATTATTAAATAGGCAAGGCTCTTTAACTCCTCTATCGAGTGCGCATTAAGTAATGCTTGGTAATACTCCACAAAATTCTTTGGCAAGCTTTGAAGCTTTGTTAGTTCAGAAATATGACCATTTGTCCAGTCCTTGCTATAGGTTCCATTTAGATAATGAACTGCCATAGAAAGGTAGTCATAGATAACACCTACTGCCATTCGTACGCGGTAAATTTTATCCTCAAACATCATGGTGCGGTATAAATCCATAGCGATATTTAAGTCTTCCAGCGCCTTTTGATACACAAATTCTTTATTATTCAAGTTCTCACATAGTTTTTTCTGGATAGCCTTAAACTTCTCCTCATCCTCCTTAGAACGACTATAAAGAATTGTTGCATTTCCAAGAACCAGAGTCGCGAAGTCCTCAAGTCTTGCTGTTCTTTCCATTCTTTCCCAAGAACGTGGATAAAGATCATGTCCAATTCCATCAATAATAAATGTTTGAGATAGCTCATACCCTCTATCGGTTGCCGGAATAAAGTAGTCAAAGCATTCCCCATGTCCATCTTGGTTTACGTTGTGTCCTGTTACTCCAATTAGAAGTGCAATATCTTCTGGATATTCTGTCTTAATTTTGTTTATTACCCATTCGGTAAGTTTTGTATTTGTAGTCATATAGTAACCACCTTTCATTTTTCATTTTGCAACGGCCTATTGCTTACACTGTCAGTATATATGGCTGGCAAAAAGAAAACTACACCCAGAATTTATTAAAAAATTTGATACCCCGGTATCAAGATCATGTTTCCAGGCTTACATTCATATTTATCCCTCACAACATTTTTCATAACAGTCCCATATAGAAAATAAGATTTCCCTTCTACTGTTATACTGCGGATAGAGCCTTGATGTTAAATTGTCATAAGCAACAGCCGCGGAATATATTTTTGATGCAATTAGGTTGAAAATTGCATTATCACTTTTATATGGGCACTCCGCCATATCACATTCCAAATACTCTAAACTTTCTTGATATCCATACCTATGAAAGTTTGTCCCATACTCCATGTCACGTAATACCATCTGTTGTACTAATGTTTCATTGATGTTCATGTTAGCTAGGTGGTCGCTAATGAGAAAATCATTTCTATAAAGCTTTGCAATTGCCTGTATTTGAACAAACCAAAATCTGTCACTATCAGTTGACCACCTCTCACCATCTCCAGCAGCGTCAACAAATGATGTTTCTAAAATAGTATCCGCTTTTTCGTCATATATAAATTCAAATCCAAAATCATATCTCATACCATTTAGTAAGATAATACGATACATCTTGCTTTCTTCTGCATAAGTAAGCCCTAAGTAAGTCTCTCTTTCAAATCCAAACCGACTAATCATTCTCATATATTGTTCTTCTGGTATATCATGATTCGGTAATTTAACAAGAACTGACATGTCAATATCGCTTAAAACAACATGGTAACACATTTCTACTGCTTCCTTGCTAAGTTCATATATGTACTCTTTTCCTTGTGTTTTCATGATTACAATATCTCTTATCTTTACTGCATGGATTTCTGGAAGCAGAAACGCCATTTCTATTCGTTTTATTAACTCTCTATGCACTATCTCTTTATTTATTTGCATACTTCACTCCACTAAATGCACCAGTTACTGCGCCAGGATTACATTTTAACATGTTAGCTTAGGTATTCTTTCTTCTCTCTAAGTAACTTCTCTTTATTGGGCACATCATCTCTTAATAAAAATGTAGCCCACGGCCTTTGAATGCTATCCGCATTTGCTTCCCAGTACAATAAGCGCTCATATAATCTACTACATTCTTCCAAAACTATCTCTTGTTCTTTGCTATGGCCGCCTTCATAGACAAGTGCTGTTAAAGCATACATGGGTCCGCCGATAGCATGGGTTTCTACGTGAACCGTGGCAACACTATGCCCAATAGCTCGGGCTAAAGAGCAGTAAACAATATCATCAGCTATTTCTGTTGCGGCACTATGTGCAGCAAGAATTGCTTTTTTTGCTATAGGCATTTTCACTTCACCACGAGCCCATGCTTTACAAGTATCAATAGCTTGGCGAGGCCTAAGCTCGTCTGGATATTTCATTTCAAATTTATCTGCCAATCCTTCCGCATACTCAAATGCCCATAATACAAGCGTTCTGTGATTTTGCTTCTCAATTAAAGAAAGTAGCGGCTGTAAGCAATCACTTTCTCTGTTAAATAAAAGTTTTTTCACATTAATTCCCCCTAAATCTTACTAAACGGTAAAATCAGTCCATTCAATTTGATTATAAACCATAACATCATTAGGTTTCTTCATCCCAATCTTTTCATAAAACTGGGTAGCATTTTCATTAACACAAGTGTACATTATTATATTTTTCTCCCCACCTGCTAATTCATGTAGCTCTTTTATTAAAGCTTTTCCAATGCCCTGCCCCGTGCGCTCGCGGACTACTCCTAAATCAGTTATAAAAAGCCAATATGCAAAATCTGTTATTCCAAAGCAAACACCTACTATTTCGTTTTTTTCATCTCTTGCAACCAAACTAATAGATGCTCTTTTTACTAGTGTACCTATCCGTTCTTCAAATCTTTCCTTGGGATATTGTGAGCCCAAATCTGTCTTCTTTAAAAAATCAATATACTCGTTTGCCGTTAGTCTCTCTTCATTTATTGTATAATCCATTATATTCGCTCTCCACTTTCTATACCATGAAGATGTATTCTTCTTTCTATATGTTCTTTTGGGAAATAAACGTACAATACTCTCTTGGAACATTAATTATTCCATTCTCATCTTTTATTGATTCAAAATATTCTAACAAACCTACCGTTTCCTCTTCTGGCACAGTTGCCATTTTTACTGTTGATAAAACATAGTCCGTAATATCTTTTGCATCTGTGACATCCAGCGAATCAATGTAGTCATATCTGATAATGTTATGAAATTTCTCACTTAAAATTTCATATCCGTTCTGCATTACAAATGGGTATGTTTCATTTTCATAAACGGTGATATTGGGATTGAACTTTCTAAAGTTCTCTTTAAAAAACTTTTGTTGCCCGTTTACCCCAAAGGTTGTGCAATAAAATATCCCGCCTGGTTTCAGCACACGATACACTTCCGATATCGCCTTTGACAGGTTTGGAATATGATAAAGCATGCTGTTTGCAATAATAATGTCAAATGAATTATCCTCAAAGTGAATGTCTTGTATGTTCATTTGCTCCACAGTAACATTAGAGAAGCTTTCGAACTTGCTCTTTGTAACATCAACCATCCCTTGGGTAAAATCTGTGAGTGTTAATGTCGTCCCAGTAGGTAAGCTTTCTATATTACCTTCCCACATTGAGCCATTTCCACAGCCAACCTCTAATATTTTACATCCTTCAAAAAAGTGATAGTTATCGAAAATCCAACGTGACCACTTTCGTTTTTTATCGTACTTTTGGTGCAGGTTGGCTCTTATCACAAGGTTCTCTTGATTTTTATAATTTTCACTTACCATTTTATGATTCGTAACATTTGACATTAATTATTCTCCTTCCACAGCATATGCAAGCTTGATTATCAAATCGGTTATTTGTTTCCTTGTTCCCTCTATCAGATTTTCACATACACTTTTACCCATTTCGCCTGACATAATAGTAACATGGCATTCATGAATTAACCAGTCTATAAGCAACATTTTTTGTGTTGCATCTTGACACCCAGGCCACTTTTGCTCAAAGCTTTCAAATATTGGTGTCGCGCGATTACCAGGCATATTAACTGCCATATAGCTGCGACGATATTCACGATAGGTATAGGAATAGCCACACTCACAATACATCGGCTGGTTATCATAAGTATGATTCGCTTTAACAACCGCCCCGCAATTAAGACAAAGGATATTTCCTTTTTCCATACAATTACGTGCGTCGTGCGCTTGCTTGCAGCGTGCATAAAACGTAAAGCCAATCTCATCCAGTAATTCTTCATCAAGCATGCCTTTTGCTTCACCTTGATATAGTCTTAGCAAATCGTTACGGGATGCCTTTTTACACCACTTAAACTGATTGAATGTTTCAGGATTGATGCTTTGAATTAGCTTTTCCATCTCACTATGTTCTCGTTCTAAGCGCTTTTTCGTACGTTCTATCTGATTTGCCCGACGCGTCTTACAAATAGCTTGATATTGCTCTTCAAATCCATTGTCATAAACCTTTTGCACTTCTTCAAGCGCCTTTTGTAGTGAGCTCTCATCTTCAATAATTACACCTAACACACGAAAGCTCTCACGTTGAATCGTCACGGAAAATAGTTCACAGCTATAACTGCGACCAAAACCATATATCCAGCCGTAAGACTCACTATAGCGATGATACTTATTATGAACTTTAAATTTCTCATTCACTTCGCGGTCAAAATGTAAGAACAACTCTTGAATGTCAGAATCAAAAAAAGCCAGCAGCTCATTGTATGCTGGCTTCGTTTTCTTATTGTAGGTTTCTTTCCATTGCATATTAATATACCGCCTTTCGGGGTTATTATAAAACAGGACACGACGTCAAAGTCAAGATATCGCTTATATCTGCGTAAGTTTCAAACTGCAATTATAAAAGATACTAAGTTAAAACTCTGGAAGGTTAACAAATATAACCTTTTCGCCATCAGCAATCCCACCATATACGTTATTGTCCTGTTTTCCCTTCTCAAGGTAATGCTCGATAACATATTTAGCCGTGAATGGCATTTCTAATTCAGGCAGTTCTGCAAAATCAAACCATTTGCTAATCCCCTCATTAGATGTTAAATTTTCCTCTACATCTTCTTTTAGTTCTGCAAAAAAATAATAATTCTGCCTTATTTCATCTGGCGTTCTTCTTATCGTTATATACTTAAGCGAAAGATTTTCTATTTGACTCTCCGTAAGTCCTAATTCCTCTGTAAGCTCCCTCAAAACGCATGCCCTGGCATTATTAAGTTCATATTCTTCCAAATGACCACCCGCGGAGCTTATCCATACATTATTTACAACTCGGCTTCCTTGTCTGTAAAGTAAAAGCATTCTACTTCCTTTTGATAAATATAATGAAACCATATTACGTAATTTTCCATCCATTTCGGTATGCTCCTATTCTAAACACAAAAGAACCACTGAACACCAAATTTATCTGTAATATTCGCACACAAAGGCGTCCAATGGGCGTCTGTATGGAGTTCATAGGCTTCTGCTTCTTGTATTAATAAATCATAAGCTTTTCGCAAATCCTGTTCAGCCCCAAAATTGATGCAGCAACCGCCTCTACTATTAGGCATGTCGACCGACTGCATAAATATTCCAAAATTAAACAATTTAATATTTATGCCAAGCCAATCTCTCATAGATGTGTCTTCTGATGTTTTTTCCGCGCCAAAGGCTTCGCAATACAACTCGCAAGCTTCCATTACACTTTTTTTATCTTTTAAGTTAAATATCAAATAGCAATAAGAATGTTTTTGGACTATTTCGGGAGTCATTGCTAACTTATTTGTTACATCAATCAACTGATTCACTTTAGACACATTGCCTTCATAATCCACATTGACAATCTGCATTTCTATCTCTTTTGCCTTCTCATATAACAGTTTGACATCCGCTTCTTTGCCAAAGTCGGAATGTTCAATTTGATGAATAAATGCTAAAACTATCTCTTTTAGTTCGTGTAAAAGAGCCACTTCCTCATCTATCGCGTCAACTTTTTTTCCAAGAACCTCTAAAACAACGTTCGAACCCGGTGTACTGAAAATTCGCTGGATATCCTTGATGCTAATATTTAGCTTACGCAGAATTAAAATTTGCTCAAGCCGTTGTACGGCGATATCGTCATACTGCCTATATGCGTAATCATTGCTTCTGATGCTTTTTATGAGACCCATGTCCTCATAGTAACGCAGAGTTCGAGCAGATATTTCGTACCTGCTGGATACGTCCTTGATTTTAATTAATTCGTTCATTAAAAGCCCTCCTGATGAATATAATACTGTCAGTATACAGGCTTCCCCAACGACAGAGTCAATAGAAGTTATAAAAAGTCTCACATTGAAATCTAATTTATCATTTAACAATTATTGGAAGTAAAATCATTATGGCTCCTAAAAGGAGAAGCAAAATTCCAAATCAATTCTGGCTTTAAAAAAATAAAGATTCCTATAAGAATAAATAACACTCCTGCTAAAATAGACCAAAGCATTTTTATGGCTTCCTCTCTCATGTTCTATTTGTTTTTACTAACTTCCTCGTATACTTTATTACACTCATATTCAGGTGCATAGTTCGCTGCTACCTCATAGATTCTTAACACTCTTGCATAGTCTTCCTCTAACTCTTCTGCTATGCTTTCTGCACTTTTTCCTTTGCGGAGCTTCTTACAGATTTGTTCAACTAGCTTCTGTTCTATGCCCTGCTCTCTTCCATGTTTAAGTCCAATCTCTAAAATATTCATACTTACAGCCTCCCATTCTTCTGACTGCTTTACTTCGCTAACTATATCATTCAAAGTTTCTATTCGCTTATCTCTCACTAGTATTTCTGGATTATCAAGACTAGTCTTTTTCATATATTGAAGTAAACTTACTAATTCTGGCTTTCCTACCTTACTTGTCATATTTAAAAATATCTTTTGCGTTCCATCCTCTAAATGTAGTCCCGCTACTTCTTCACACTGTTCTGTAAATGTGTACTTTGCCAAATCTTTTCCAAAGATATCTTCCTGTGTTAAAAAAATAATTACTGTAGATGGTAATTGCTTATACTTTGTTCGCTTTCCTGCTTTTAAGATTGGGGAATCTAATAATCCTTGATAATATCTAACACGTTTCCTTACATCATCATTTTTCGTGTCGTTCTGCATCTCTGTGCTGAACTGTCGTTTCTTATTATCTAGCGCCCACGCATCCAAGCGAATAGCGCGGTCTCCTTTTTTGTTTAAAACTACCCTCTCTACTTTCACCTCTTTTAATGTAAGTTCCTCTTCATCCATTATGATGCTAAGTACGCTTTCGTATGCCGTCTTTTGCTGCATCACCGACAAAAACAATGCAAAATCACTTAAATTCAGTTCACAACTTTCGGGCAGTAGCTCTGCTCCTGTCACTTTTTCTTTTTCCATATGTTACTTCCTTTCTGCTTTGTGGCAGAAAGTCTCTTACTCATCTCTCTGCCTGTTTCTTTGGGATTCAAGCAAGAGTTCAGTTCTTAGAATAGCCTAGAGGCTAAAGAATTATAGAATAATAGAATTAAGAATTCATTGCTTACCTGTATGTTAACATGTGAATATTCGAAAGTAAATAAATTTTTAAACGTTTATAAAAGGAGTCAACCACAAAAGGTTTGACTCCTTACTTTTCCTTAATCTCAAAATCATTTATTCTCTAATTGTTTAATTAATGCATCCTGCAAAACCTGTGAAAAATTTATCCCCATTGCCATAGCTCTTTCATTTAACCATTCAGGTATCGTCAGAGTCTTCTTAACAGCTCTGGAGCTGGTTCTTTTTCTATAAGCACTCATATCAAACTCTATAATGACCACATATCCATCTTCTTCATACACCATATCTGGAGATGTTGGTTTTGGAATCTTCTCCTTTTGTTCCTCCATATATGACAAAACAATTCCTAAGGCGTCTACTGCCATATCATAGGCATTCTCCATGCTATGGCCTTCTGTTAAGCATTCTGGGAAATCTGGATATGATACCCAAAAACCATTATCTTCAGTTTTATGAAATATTGCGGGATAAAATAATTTCTCCATAACTCTTCCTTTCTAAAAATATGTGTGATCCTTTTTGCCTAATTTCAGCAAATCCATTTTTCTTTAAAAGAATCACCATTTCTCTTGGTGTCATCGGCATATTTTCTCTCCCCTTTGCAAAAGAATAGCACGTATCAATACGTATGTCAATGTTCTATACGTACTAATATGTGCTAATTCTTTCATTAACTATTCACACTTTATTCAAACTTTTCCCATATATTTATCACATTTTCCATGTATAGTCTTATTTAAGCAAACATAACATGCTTTTGAAATAAACTTTTTCATAACCGTCAGCAGATTCCCCCGTCTGCTGGCACTCCTTTTTTATAAGCTGTGTCGCTTCAAATCTAAGTGCTAAATCAAAGGGCACAAAAACTATATCTCCAAGTAGTTGTATGACATCAATCCGGTTTGCCTAATAGCCTCCAACTCTGTAACCGAAAATACTTTGTTATTATACAGTTTCAAATATTCCTCTGATACGGAGCTATCAAAGATAAGTAAGTCATCCGTATTGATTGTTACAGGTACTGCATTATCAAACAGTTCTTTTATTGGGTGCTTAGAGTAAGAAGGGGCCCTTTTAAGCATTATGTTACTTGTAGGGCAAACATTTAACTGTATCTTATGATGACTCAACCATCTCATTACATCCTTAGATTTAGCTGCCGCAATACCATGATGGACTTCTGAAAGTTCCAATAATTCAACTGCTTCCCGTACATCATCAGCCGTTCCAAATTCCCCAACATGAGCTTTTAATTTTATGCCGTAGCTTTGCGCTTTCCGATAGATTCTTTGAAAATTTTTAATTGGTTGCGCTAGTTCATTTCCACAAATATCAATTGATGTGAACCAATTTTTACCCAATATCTCATCTAATTTTTCGAATGTTTCTTCTACATCGCAATGTCGCTCAATGGATAATTCGGGGTAATATTTGGTTTCCGGAGCATAAGTTTTATGATAAAAATTCAATGTGTCAATAAAGCTATCAATACCCCCTAAAGAGTCTATAACTTCCATACCGTAGCTCAATGTTAAAACAGCAATATGATCTTCCTTTGCCTGTGCAAATCCTGCTTCCACTCTTTTTAAGAATCCATTCTTGCCTTTATCATGAATCTTTATGTTTGAATTAAACCAATTCTGCATTTCGTCTAAGTTTTCAAAAGGGCGTCCAGTGGCTCTAATAGGCACATTGGCCCATTCTGAATAATACTTGATTCGACCACCTTTACCTCCATGAGTGTGAAGGTCACTTTTAGGCACAAGCATTAATTTGCTCATTGATTGTTCTTCTAACGCTTCTCTAAGAGTTACCATATTTATGTACCTCCATTCTGATTATTTTTCTTACCAAGCATGCCATGATTGCTTGGTATTGTACAACAAAGCAATCCATTTCGCAAGCCGTTTGTGCTTATCGAGTTCTGGTACAGAAATTATGTAGATGCAATAACAAAAATACTATTCCGAAAGAGCAGTGTAGAAAAACGAAAGTGTCTGCTCGTAAAAATATTACTTTTGCTATTGCTCATCCGCAATCTATAATTCTTAGCCTAATGCGCTAACATATTCTCAATAAAAATTCCATACCCACTTGTTGAGTCTTGCACTAGCACATGGGTTACTGCTCCAATCAGCTTGCCATTTTGCACAATCGGTGCTCCACTCATACCTTGAACAATACCTCCCGTTAATGCAAGCAGCTCTGGGTCTGTTACCGTTATCAGTATTTCCCTATTTACATTATCTTTCTCTAAATCCAATTGCTTGATTTCAATGTCGTAATACTTAGGTGTTCCTTCTACGCTACATATAATTTGTGCTGGCCCAATTTTAATTTCTTGCTTTAGACCTATTGGCATAGGTTCAAATTCTAGATCCTCGGTAATTTCCCCATTACTTATGCCGTAGATTCCTTGTACTGTATTGGCTGTAATTTCTCCCAAAATATTTTTATCAGAGTATTCTATCATCCCAGTCATCTCACCTGGTTTCCCATTTATTCCCTTACGTATTCCAATGATTTCTGTTTTATATAGAGTGCCACTTTTAAGCTCCAGAATCGTTCCCGTATCCACATCACTAATGCCATGTCCTAACGCGCCAAAATTTCCTAAAGAATCTACAAAGGTTAATGTTCCCACTCCCTGTGCGTTATCCCTTATCCAAATCCCAAGCTTATACTCTCCATTTTGATTTTGCTCAGCCTGAATACTGATATCAAACACTTCTGTGCCTCGACGAATTGTTAAAATCATCTTTTTGCCGCCACTGACTTCTACCAGATTCATAAATTCCTTTTTTCTATCTACATCTTTTCCATCTACCTTTAGGATATAATCTCCAGATTTCAATAAATATTTAGAGGGTGCATGCTTTGCTCCATCTATTCCGTCGAATTCACCTACGCCAATAATTAGAACTCCATCCGTTTTAACATATATTCCAACAGACTTTCCCACAGGGGTAAGCATCATGTCTTGGATTACTTCAATGTTTACTTGTTTAAATGGTATAATCCCAAACAGCTTTAGATTCATCTGGTAGTTTTCTAGGGTGTCTGCTTTCATAACCACTGGATCACTTAAATTAATATAAATCGCATCCCTTGGAATATTAGATTTTCCTTGCCCACTAACCGCAACACTTTCTCCCGAAAGCTTTATTATCTCACCATTTACTGGTAATTTTAAATCCAGTACCTGCTCTACTCCCGCTTTCAATTTGATGTCTGCTGGAATTTTATTATAAGTATTTTTGTAGCCTAAGTATGCAAGCAATGCTAGATTAATTGCCAGAGTAAAAATCAGTATTTTCTTATACATCTGCATACGCCGTTTGATTACTGCTTTAGAGGGATTTTTAATTTTTTCTTCCATACGATTCACCACTTACTTTCCTATATTCAAGCAATACAACAAAAAAGGTATCAATCCTGATACCTTTTAGTTTGTTCATGTTTAGTATGTGATAAACCTACTTTTTTACTAATGTATTTATTTTCCTTTTTGTGCTAACGCTTGTTCCTTCATTTCCCTTGCATTATCCAAGGCTGCCTGAGTCAAACTATCACTACCTAGCATTCTTGCCAGCTCTTTTAACGAATTATCATAATCTAGCTCATTTATAGCAGTCACCGTGCTACTTCCATCCGTTGCTTTTTCAATTACGAAATGGGTATCTGCCATCGCTGCAATTTGTGGTAGATGTGTAATACAAATAACCTGGTGGGCCTTTCCTAATGTTCCTAGCTTTTCAGAAACCTTCCATGCCGTTTTGCCACTAATGCCTGCGTCTATTTCATCAAAAATCAAAGTATCAATGGCATCCTTTTCGGCCAAAACTGTTTTAATTGCAAGCATGACTCTTGAAAGCTCACCACCACTTGCAACCTGGCCTAATGGTTTTAGTCCCTCACCTGGGTTGGTGGAAATTAAAAACTCAACATCATCATAGCCTAAGGCTCCAATACTTTTCTCTTCTATCGCAATGTCAAAATCCACCGCTAAAAAATTCAATTCCTCTAATGCCTGCAGCAATGTATTTTTTAATGTCTTGGCATACTTTCTTCTTATATCAGAAAGCTTGGCACACGCTTTTTCTAGGTTTTCTTGGCTTAATGCATATTCTTTCCTTAAGGAAGTCATATAATTCTCATAGTCTGCAAGTTTTTCTAGCTTTTCCTGTAGACCTTTTGCATACTCTAAAACGTCCTCTAGATTTTTGCCATACTTTTCTTTTAGATGATTTACCAAATTAAGTCGCTCTTCAGTATCTCTAAAATCTTCCTCGTCAAATTCTAAATCATCCATGTAATTGGAAATTTCACGATTAAAATCATTTAAAAGACCATCAATTTCTTCTAGCTGCTTAGTCATATCCTCTAGCTGGCTATCGTAGGAAGCTACGTTTCGAAGCTCCTTTAGAGCACGACCTAGGCCACTTCCTGCGCTATCTGCCTCTTCGTAGCCTGTAAGCCTATAGCTGCTTGCTATGGCTTCACCAATCTTTTTTCCATTCACCATCCTACGGTAGGCATTTTCAAGTTCAACATCTTCATTCGGGACCAAATGAGCCACTTCAATTTCATTTAGTTCAAATTCCGCTAAGTCTAACTCTCTTTTTCTTGCATTTTCATCTAGACTTTCTTTTTCTATTTGCTCCCCAAGCTTTTTGCATTCCTTGTAAAGGCCTTCCACCTGCTCAATCACCAAGGACGCTTCCTCACCTGCATAAGCATCTAAAATCTCCAAATGCTTTTTTTTATGTAGCAATGATTGATGTTCGTGCTGTCCATGTATATCGATTAATAAATTAGCAAGCTCTTTTACTTGCTTTGTTGTAACGGTTTCACCATTAATCTTACTAACACTTCTAGCTGCCTGAATACGCCTGCTGATGATAATCGTTCCATCCTCTTCAATAGGTAGCTCCATTTGAGCTAACAATTCCAAGATGTTTTTTTCTGTACTTTGAAATACCAGTTCAATTAGTGCAAACTCTGCACCATTTCTAATAAGGTCCTTATCTGCCTTTGCCCCTAAGGCTAAGTTTACCGAGCCAATCAAAATAGACTTACCAGCACCTGTTTCTCCTGATAAAATGTTTAATCCTGGGCAAAAAAACACTTCTGACTTTTCAATTAAAGCCAAGTTCTTCACATGTAAGCTAATTAACATTTAAGCACCATGCCTTTCCTATTCGATCATGGTCTGTATCTTATCTATCAAAGTTTGTGTATCTTCCACAGTTCTTACAGCAACCATAATGGTATCGTCGCCAGCAATGCAACCAACAATCTCTGGGAATTTCATCGCATCAATTGCTGCCGCTACCGCCATTGCCATACCTGAAACAGTTTTAACAACTAAAATATTCTGAGCCATATCCATAGAAGTAAATCCATCTGATAACACACGAATATACTTATCTCCTAATAGGCTATCGTCCTGCTTTAAAATAACATATTTTTGTTTTCCATCACGGATAGAAACTTTGGACAGCTTTAGTTCACGGATGTCTCTTGAAACGGTCGCCTGTGTTACTTGAAAGCCTGCTTCTTTTAAATAGTTTGCTAATTCCTCTTGTGTTTCTACATCATTCTTTTCAATGATTTCAATAATCTTGCCATGCCTTACCTTCTTCATAAACGTCCTTTCATAATCTAAAATTAAAACCCACAATTAGTTCTCCATCATTTTCTTGTGCAATGTTTCTAAAAAACTAACCTTGTTTAATTTAATAATATCTGTTGTTTTTTCTGATTTATTTATCATGATAGAATCACCTGTACTTAATACTACCTGTTGATTTCCATCAAAGCTGGCCTCAACCTCTTGGTTTTGTCCTTCTCTTCCTTTTGGAATTTCTATAACTATTTTGTCCTCAGGTGAAAGAATAATACTTCTCATATTTAGAGAATGAGGACAAATTGGTGTTATCATCATTAGCTGCGCCTTCGGATCTACAATCGGACCACCAGCTGATAAGTTGTAGCCTGTAGAGCCAGTAGGTGTTGTAATAATGACACCATCAGCATTGTATTTTTTCAAAAACTTACCATTTACATAAATATTCAAATCTATAATTTGTAGCGAACCCCTTCTGGAAATGACAATATCATTTAATGCCCATCCTTCCAAAGTCGCTTCATTTCTTTTTATTTTTGCATTTAGCATCATTCTGGATTCTAGCTCATAATCTTCTGACAATAGCTGGTCAAGTGATTCCTCTAGGTTTTCTGGTTCTACCTCTGTCATGTATCCTAAGGTGCCTAAATTCACCCCTAGAATAGGGATGCGACTCTTTTTGGTATCACGAGCTGCCTGAAGCATGGTGCCATCGCCACCAAGCACTAGCATAATATCAACATTGGAAGGAATGGTAATATCGCCCTCATCCGTGTCGGTTTTTTTCTCCCAATCCTTTTCCTTCACCTTTATGGTTGATGTGTGACCCTTAAGCTCCAAATATTTCTGAATTCTACGAGTTAACTCTAAGCCTACATCCTTGTGTTCATTGGTATATATCAGAAAATGCTTCATGGTGCCTCCTCCTAGTCCAAACAACCATGCGCAGCATGAACAATTGTTTGAATCTTTTCCGCCCAATATTCCTTGTGGGAACAGCCTGTCTTCTCATTTACAAGCAAGTGTAGATTGTCCTCTGCTTCTCTTTCTGTAACTTCGAGAACCGGCTTTGCTTTTTCCTCTTGCTTTTCAATGTAAACTAAATACTCAATATTTCCTTCTGGTCCTTTAATTGGAGAATACTCTAAATCCTTCACTTCAAAACCAACACTATCCGCAAAATCTATAATCTTATGAATAACCTCGCTATGTACGGATTGTTCTCTAACGACGCCTTTTTTTCCTACTTTTTCTCTTCCCGCTTCAAACTGTGGCTTTATTAGGCACACCATCTGTCCCCTATCCTTTAATAGATTTCTTGCTGGAATCAGAATCTTTGTTAGGGAAATAAAGGAAACATCCACCGAAGCGAAATCGATATCATCTTGTATATTTTCTCTGATTAAGTAGCGGAAATTGGTTTTTTCCATACACACTACTCTTTCATCATTTCTTAGCTTCCATGCAAGCTGACCATGACCCACATCCACAGAGTATACCTTTGCAGCTCCACTTTGTAGCATACAGTCTGTAAACCCGCCTGTGGATGCACCGATATCCATGCATACCTTTTCTTCTAAGGTAATATCAAACTGCTTCATGGCTTTTTCAAGCTTCAAGCCACCACGACTTACATATTTCAGGGTACTCCCCTTAACCTCTATTTTCACCTTGTCGGTATCAAAAGTAGCGCCAGCCTTATCTTCTCTTTGACCATCCACAAATACATTGCCTGACATTATAATAGCCTTGGCTTTTTCTCTGGATTCTGCAAGCCCTTCTTGCAATAATATGACATCTAAACGCTCTTTCATCTAAATACCTCTGCTCCTTTGTGCTAGCTTAGTCATTACCGCTTACATCAAAAATATTTAAAATTCCTTCTGCTATACTTTCTGCATCAATTCCAATTTCTCTTTTTAGCATTTCTACATTGCCATGCTCCACATAAGCATCTGGAACTGTTATGGATAATAGCTCCGCCTGCACTGCCTCTCGGTTCATAAGCTCTCTGACCTTTTCACCATATCCGCCACTAGCTACATTTTCTTCCATAGTCACAAGCAGGCTATGTTTTTTCTCCATTTTGATAATCATGGCTTCATCAATTGGCTTAGCAAATCTAGCATTAATAATACTGCAGGACAAACCTTTATCTTTTAATATCTTTCTTACCTCTCCTGCTGTTTTTACCATACTTCCCAAGGCAAAAAGGGCTACCTCAGACTCTTCATATAAAACTTCACTTTTCCCATACTCAATAGGCGCTCTTTTTTCTTCAAAGCCATCGAAGGCATCGCCTCTTGGATAACGAACCGCTATTGGCGCATCAAAGTCCACCGCAAACTTAATCATATCCGAAAGCTCCCATTTATTCTTTGGTGCCATAATATGCATATTCGGAATCGAAGACAAGAAGGATATATCAAATATTCCCTGATGTGTTTCTCCGTCACTTCCTACTAAGCCTGCTCTATCAATAGCAAATACGACTGGAAGATTTTGTATACAAACATCGTGTAGTATTTGGTCATATGCTCTTTGTAAGAAGGAGGAATAAATGGCAACAATCGGCTTTAAACCACCTGCTGCAAGTCCTGCCGCAAAGGTAACTGCATGCTCTTCTGCTATTCCTACATCAAAGAAACGATCTGGATACATATTTCTAAAACGTTTTAACCCTGTTCCGTCTGGCATAGCTGCCGTAATGGCAACTACATCCTTATCCCTTTGCCCTAGCTTACACATAACCGTAGAAAATACATCTGTATAGCTGGCTCTAGTTCTTGGATTCGAAGGAATTCCTGTTTCTATATCAAAAGGCTCTGCTCCATGAAACCTTGCCGGATGTCTTTCTGCTGGTGCATAACCTTTTCCTTTCTGTGTTATTGTGTGAATGATAACCGCACCCTTTACTCGCTTAGCTTCACCAATCACGCGCATTAACCCTTTTACATTATGTCCATCTACTGGACCTAGATATGTAACGCCCATATCTTCAAAGAACATTCCTGGAATTACTAGCTGTTTAAAGCTATTTTTAGTACGACGGATTTTATTTATCCAGTTATCCCCATTAGGTATGCCTCTTAAGGTATTATAAATACCTTCTTTTATATCTAAATAACCATCTGCTGTACGGACATTATTTAGATACTTAGATACACCACCTACATTTTCTGATATCGACATATTGTTGTCATTTAAAATAACAATAAAATTGGTTTCTAATCTAGAGGCATTATTTAATGCTTCGTATGCCATACCACCAGTTAAGGAGCCATCCCCAATAACCGATACAATGGTGGATTTTTCTCCTTTAATATCTCTTGCTTTTACAAGACCAAGTCCTGCTGAAATAGAAGTAGAGCTATGTCCTGTATCAAAGGCATCACAAGCGCTTTCCTTTCTTTTCGGAAAGCCACTCATTCCATGAAACTTACGTAGGCTCTCAAACCCATCCTTTCGCCCAGTAAGTAGCTTATGGGTATAAGATTGATGTCCAACATCCCAAATGATTTTGTCATCTGGTAAATTAAGAGAAAGATGCAATGCCATGGTTAGCTCTACTGCTCCTAAATTAGAGCCTAGATGCCCACCCGTTACACTTATCTTATTTATTAAAAACTCTCTAATCTCTTCTGCTAAGGTGCCGTACTCTTCGGGATTAATTGTTTTTATATCATTGGCCTTTTTTATTCGTTCTAATAACATGATACGTACCCTCTGTGCCTTTCCTGTTTGTCCTGTAAAACAAGATTTAATTTACTTTTTACGCTGAATTAAATCTAGGATAAGTGCTTCTAAAAATTCATTTTCAAAACTGAAATGATTTAAAATCGCTATTGCTTCTTCAGACATCGCTTGCACATCTTCTTTTGATTTTTCCAAACCATTTAATGTGACATATGTTTGCTTCTTATTTTTTTCGTCACTACCTATAGGTTTTCCTAACTCTTGCTCATCACCAATAATATCTAAGATATCATCTTGAATCTGAAATGCCACTCCAACATTGTAAGCACACTTTTCCATGGCGCTAACCTCATTTTCTGAAGCCCCTGCTAAGATTGCTCCAATCATCATCGATGCTTGGACTAGTGCCGCCGTCTTATTTTCATGAATAAATAACAGTTGTTCTTTTTCTATTTCTACTTGTTTTTCTGCTTCGATATCTGCTGTTTGCCCACCTATCATACCATAGATACCAGCCTTTCTTGCTAGCACCTGTAAGGCTCTTGCTACGGCAACATATCTGTCTGCAAACTTCACATCATCTACCTGACAAGAGTCAAAGGCCTTCATTGCTACTTCAAAAGCATAATTAAGTAAGCCGTCACCTGCCAAAATAGCCATTCCCTCACCATAAACTACGTGAGTTGTTTTCTTGCCTCTACGATACTCATCGTTATCCATTGCTGGTAAATCATCATGAACTAGGGAATAGGTGTGTATCATTTCAACCGCCGCCATAAAAGGCTCAATAATCTTTCCCCTACCACCAAATAGGCGATAGGTCTCTAGCATAAGCATGGGACGCAATCGTTTTCCACCAGCTAAAAGGCTATAGTTCATAGCTTCAATTACGCTCTTCTGATATCCTGTCTCTTCTGGAAGATACTGATAAATGGCCTCTTCTATTTCTTTAACCTTTTCCTCGATCAAGCTCTGTATTTCCATTTATAATTCCTCCAACACTTCACCTTCGCTTATTTTTAAAACCTTTTTCTCTATTTTTTCAATTTCGCTATTACACTGCTTAAGTAAGTTCATGCCATCATTATAGCAAGTAAAGGATGCTTCTAAAGAAATATCATCCTGCTCTAGCTTTTCAATAATGCCCTCTAATTTAGCAAAGTTTTCCTCTAAAGACATCTCTTTCCTCCTTACCTGTAACCTTGGCAGATATGCTACCATCCGTTACTTGAATCTGAACCTCTTGTCCAATTTCAACCTGTTTTATCTTCTTTACCACTTTCCCATCCTTATCAGAAACATAGGAAAAACCTTGATTTAACTTTTCAAGGGGAGAAAGTCCTTTTATTTTTTCAATGTATAATTCCATCTTATGTCTATTTTGATAGAGCTTCTGCTGCATGCTCTCATGTAGCTTTTCTTCTAACTTCAAAGCATAGGTACGCTTTTCTCTAATTCTGCTTAATGGACTTAGGTATTTCATCCTTACCTCATATCCATTTACCCTTTGTCTGGCTCTATCTGTCTGACGCTTCATAAGCTTGTACAAATGCGCCTCGTACTCTTGCATTCTAGCTTCCAACTGTCCATAATCAAAAACCGCTAGTTCTGCTGCTGCCGATGGGGTTGGTGCACGTAAATCAGATACAAAATCAATAATCGTTGTATCGGTTTCATGTCCCACCGCCGAAATAATCGGAATTGGACAATCAAAAACTGCCTGTGCTACGATTTCTTCATTAAACGCCCATAAATCCTCAATGGAGCCACCGCCCCTCCCGACAATGATTACATCTACCTTTTGTGCTTGCAATGCGCGAATACCATTTACAATACTTTCTGCTGCTTGCTCTCCTTGCACAATGGCTGGATATAATATGATTTGTACATATGGATTTCTTCTTGTGGCCACTTGAATTATATCCCTTACTGCAGCCCCCGTCTGAGCCGTTACTACACCTAATGTTTTCACATAGCTAGGAATCGGTTGTTTATATCTTGAGTCGAACATACCTCGTTCTGCTAAATCACGTTTTAACTTTTCAAATTTCTCATGTAAATAGCCTGCACCATCCAATATGATTTGCTTGGCATATAGTTGATATTTTCCATCTCTTTCATAGACGTCCACGGTGCCACCGACAACAACTTGCTGTCCTTCAACAAGCTGAAACCCTAAGCCATTCCTGTTTCCCGCAAACATAACGCATGCTATTGTACCTTTTCCATCCTTTAACGTAAAATAAATATGTCCAGAAGAATGATACTTACAGTTGCTTACCTCTCCTTTTACAAGGAGAGACTGTAACATAAAATCTTGCGTGAACATATTTTTAATATAGGTATTAACTTGTGCTACGGTATATATATTTTGTATGACAATCACCAAGCCTTATGCAAATTTTCCCAGTATCGCGTTAACAAAACCACCAGCGTTATCCTGACCAAATTTTTTAGCCAATTCAACCGCTTCATTTATAGCTACGCCAACTGGTACATCATCATCATATTTCATTTCAAATAATGCTAGTCGTAAAATAGTTAGTTCTATTTTCCCTATACGCTTTACATCCCAGCCTTCAGCCTTTTCATTGAGCATCTTATCAAGTTCAGAAAGCCTTTCCACAATCTTGTTATACTTTTCAGTAATGTAGTTTGTGTCTTTATCTGAATGATGTATCTCATCATCATCAAAGAACATCTTAATTTGTTCTGGCATGTCCTGAGGATCATTAAATTCTATTCTAAACAGTAACAAAAAAATCTGTTCTCTTAGTTCTCTTCTTCCCATGTCTCTCCTTTTGTTAAAGTAGTGCTATTTATTTTTCATATTTACACTAGCAATGCGAATATTTACATCTGCTACTGTAAGACCTGTCATATTTTCGATTGCATTTTTAACCTTTAGCTGTACCTTTTGGCAGGTTGCTGGAATGTTATAGCCGTATTCAACAGTTACTGCTAAATCTACCGTTGCAACACCATCCAAAATGTCAACCTTAACGCCTTTAGTAAGACTTTTTACACCAACCTTGCTCATTAATTCGTTGGTAATGTTACCTGCCATAGCAGAAACACCTTCTACCTCAGTTGTAGCAAGACCTGCAATCATAGCTACTACGTCATCTGCAATTTGAACAGCCCCTACGCTTTCTTCATCCTGTAATACATAAGTGCTTCTATCTATTGTTCTATCCATTCGTTTTTCCTCCTATCGAAAAAAAAATTACTCATGCAAGTAGTATACCATATTTCGCCACAATTTGCCTAGAGTTTTATTCATTATTCCTGTGTTAGCCAAAATGTCATTGACAGCTGGTCTTTGTTGTCTACATAGGCTATGGAACCACTAGATATATTCAAATATCTAAATATTTTCTGACTGGTAATTAGTTGTTCAAATATGGCATGATATACATCATAATCCGCACATTTTAGGGTTAAATCTGTTTTCCCCTGGCTATATGCCGTTTCGAACAGTTCCTTTAGCTGTCCCTCATTTAATTCTGTAAAATAAGTTCCTTCCATTACATAATAATTGGCAATCATTGACACACATTCTGGCACTGGCACCACATTATTGATGGTGTGGGTCTTACATAATTGTTTTGTTGTAACACATAAATAATCATAATTAATTAGTGGTAGGTTAGAAGCATCTTGTACTTCTCCCTCTTCAATAATCTGATAAGAGGCATCCCCCCAGGTCGGATCTACATAATAGTAATTCCCATCAATTTTCACAAGATTCCAAGCATGTCCCTCGCCCGTTTCTACACTTCCCAGAACAAGGGTGGTTTCAACTCCCAGCATCTCTAAAAGATACTGATTAGCCTTGGCATAGCCTTGACAAACAGACTCTCTTGTAATAAAAACGGAACAAATATTTTGATTGTCTGGTGCTTCAATATTGTATTCGGTATTGGCGATTAGATATTCATAAATATATTTTACCTTTTCATACTCACTTGCGTCCATCTGAATCCCTGCCAGACATTCCTCCACGTATAACTGAATCTGCAGCTTACGAATCTCTACCTCTTCTTTGTCCATGGTGTATTTTCCCGTCATAGCAATTCTGACCGTTTCTTCGCCTTGGGTAAACTTGGTATAATTATACCCAACTACATAAAAGATATCTGGATGGTCATTTAGTACACACTGAAAAATCTTATCTATGCCTTCTACTTCTAACACAGGAATGGCATCAGCATAAAGCTCTATCTCGTCTTCCAAATTGATTAAAATATAATATATATCTACATACCAATATTTTTCCATATCACTAAGCTTTTGAAATGCGTACTTATGTGACATGAGTTCAAAGTTAGCCTCATACCAAGCTTCACTCTTTTCCTCTTTAGAAGCTTCTTCTTTCGTGGGCTCCTCTATTAAGGTGCTTTCTTCTTTTTGTGGCACACTAAAAATAGCACTTTCCAAACTTACCACAGAATCTAAGTCTGGAATGAAATTATAAGCATTGGTTCCACATGCTTGTAGCATCGCCCCAAGGCAACACACCAAACAAGCTACAAGTAGTTTTTTTCTCATACACCTCTCCCAAAATCTGATGTCTAGTTTTTACCAAACTCCGACAATACCAAGCCTTTATTTCGATCCAAGGTCATTCCCACACTCCATGCATTAACAAATAATAGAAGTGGATTTCCTTTCAGATCCTTGATTTTTCTCATATCAGAAGTTCCAATAATTTTATCCAACTCAATATCTTCGTTTTCAATCCAACGAATATGCTCGTAAGGAAGATTTTCTAATCGAATCTCAACATTGTATTCATTTTCTAGTCGATACTTTAATACCTCAAACTGCAAAACACCTACAACGCCTACAATAATTTCTTCCATACCAGTATTGTATTCTTGGAATATCTGAATCGCTCCCTCTTGAGCTATCTGATTAATTCCTTTTACAAATTGCTTTCTCTTCATGGTATCTAGCTGTTTCACACGAGCAAAGTGCTCCGGTGCAAAAGTTGGAATACCTTCGTAGCATATTTTTTCTTTAGGCATACACAAGGTATCACCAATCGAAAAAATACCGGGATCAAAAACACCTATAATATCGCCCGCGTAGGCTTCGTCTAAGATTTTACGATCATCCGCCATAATCTGCTGTGGCTGCGATAAACGCATTGTTCTTTCACCCTGTACATGTCTTACTTCCATGTTGGCATCAAACTTACCAGAACAAATTCTCATAAATGCAATTCTATCTCTATGTGCCTTATTCATATTGGCTTGAATTTTAAATACAAAAGCAGAAAAATCATTTTCTACTGGATCAACGGTTCCGATATCTGCTTTTCTTGGTAGGGGGTTGGTGGTCATCTCTAAAAAATGCTGTAAAAATACTTCTACGCCAAAATTAGTCAGCGCAGAACCAAAAAATACCGGTGTTAAAATTCCCGCTCTTACCTCTTCCAAGTCAAATTCTGCACTTGCACCATCTAATAACTCAATCTCGTCATAAAGCTTGTCCGTTGCCTTTTGACCAATAATAGAAACCAAGCTTTCTTTATCATCTACTAAAATCTCTTGGGTTTCGCCTTCTTTCGTTCCCTTTTCCGTATCTGAAAAAGTTAAAACCTTATTTTTATTTCTGTCGTACACACCTTTAAATTCTTTTCCAGAACCAATTGGCCAGTTTACAGGGCAGGTGGCAATTCCAAGTTCTTTTTCAATTTCATCTAAAAGCTCAAAAGTATCACCTGCATCCCTATCCATTTTATTGATAAAGGTAAAAATAGGTATTTTTCTCATGACACATACTTTAAAAAGCTTTCTTGTCTGGGCTTCTACACCCTTTGATGCATCAATTACCATTACAGCTGAATCCGCTGCCATAAGGGTACGGTAGGTATCCTCTGAGAAATCCTGATGTCCAGGTGTATCTAGAATATTAATACAAAAGTTATCATATTCGAACTGCAAAACAGAAGAGGTAACAGAGATACCTCTTTCTTTTTCTATCTCCATCCAGTCAGAAACCGCATGTCTTGCTGTTGCCTTTCCCTTAACACTTCCTGCTAAGTTAATCGCTCCTCCGTAAAGCAAAAATTTCTCTGTTAAAGTTGTTTTTCCCGCGTCGGGGTGAGAAATAATCGCAAATGTTCTTCTTCTGTTTATCTCGTCTGCATAAGCTGCCACGTTTTTTTCCTCCAATTTTAAAGCATTCCTTTTCCTTGAAATTCAGGACAAATCGAAAAATATTGTAACACAGTTGCCCCTATGTCTGCAAAGGTTTCTCTTGTCCCTAAATTTTTAGGCTCAGCCGCACTACCATACATGAGAAGTGGTGTATATTCTCTTGAATGATCAGTTGACCTAGTATAGCCTGGATCACAGCCATGATCGGCAGTAATCATAAGTATATCTTGAGGACGCATTTTCCCTAGTATCTCTGGTAGCCTTGTATCAAAATAGGTGAGTGCTTTAGCATACCCCTCCACATCATTACGATGGCCATATAGCATATCGTAATCAACCAAATTAATAAAACACAGTCCTTCAAAATCTTTATCCATATATTCTAATGTTCGCTCAATACCCTCTTCATTATTTTGGGTATAAACATACTCAGATATACCTTTACCTGCAAAAATATCTTTTATTTTCCCTACGCCGATTGTCGCAAAGCCTTCCGTTTGTAGTTGGTCAAGCATAGTCACTGCAGGAGGAAGTAAAGAGTAGTCATGACGTCTTGGGGTTCTTTTATAATTTCCAGCTTCTCCCGAGAATGGGCGAGCAATAACCCTGCCAACGCCATGATCTCCTTGTAATATTTCCCTTGCCACTTCACAATAACGATACAATTCCTCTATAGGCACAACATCTTCATGCGCCGCAATCTGAAAGACACTATCTGCTGAAGTATAAACAATCAAATCCCCAGTAGCTACATGCTTCTCACCAAAGTCTTTAATTACTTCCGTTCCAGAGTAAGGCTTATTGCACAATACTCCTCGATTTGTCCTTCTTGAAAATTCTTCTAACACCTCTTCGGGAAATCCTTGCGGATATGTAGGCAGTGGTTTGGGTGAAACAATTCCCGCTATTTCCCAGTGTCCTACGGTAGTATCTTTCCCCTTGGAAGCCTCTTCCATACGAGCATATCTTCCAATTGGTTCTTCCCCTAAGCCTAATGTATTTGTTTTATCCTTCACTTCTACCCCATCAATATGAAAAAGTCCGAGCTTCGCCATATTAGGCATAGAAAAATATTCGTTTTTTGCTACTGACCCTAGTGTATTTACACCAAAATCACCATAGGATGGTGCATCCTTCATGGCACCAATTCCAAAACTATCTAAGACGATTAAGAATATCCTCTTCATCTGTATACCTATTTCCCTTTCTTGATGCATCACAAGCACCCGCTTGCCAACGCTTATTGTACCATATTCAGTTTTACTGCACAACTGTACTGATAATTATATTTGCTGGATCTACTTCTGTTTTACGCTTTACAATATCTTCAATTTGTGCTCTTTGGGCTTCAGAAAGTTCAAGCGCATTTACTACTACATCTACACTATTTCCTTCAATACTTACCACCACATCACTAAAGCCTTTTGCTTCCAACAATATTTCCGCTGCCATTTCTTTTTCTGCAATAGAGGTCATTTGCACCATGGTATTTACCGCATTTTGCTTTTGCTCTTCTGATAATCCTTCACTATTAATAATAGATAATAGTGTTTCCTTATTTTTTGCTCTTACCTGTTCTTTTAATAATTTTGCATCAGACAAGGTTGCAAGACTACTTCCTGAAGTAAAAACTGCCTCACCTGGTATTTCTCCAGTTCCTGGTGTTTCTGCAACTGCTACTTGCATATCACTATTTAGATAATTATCCTGAACCACTTCCACGTCAAAGTCTAAACTCTCAACATCTGAAAGCTCCGCTGTTGCTAAATCCTCCTCCGAGATTTCCAAAAGTCCTGCTAAATTATATCCTGCACCGATATCATCAGGTGATAGGTTTTCGGCCGTAACGCCATTTAATATTTCTGCATTACCTGATACTGGAAGATAATTTTCATCATCAAGGTTCGTTCCTGCAAACTGTAAGTATCCTGCTACTGCAATCATAATTGCAAGTGCTGTAATCATAAGCTGGTTCTTTTTTAGTAAATTTTTCACGCTGTTCTCCCCTTCTTTAACACATTTAAGGTGTTTTCATCTTTACTACTTTAATCTTATGAGCTTCTATACCAAATAATGACTGAATCGCTTCAGATATATTTTTGCTCACGCTACCGCTTCCCGCCCCTTCAGCCACCACCAATACGCCATTTACCTGAGGGCTTATAACCTTTACGATGTAGGGAGTCGAGCTACTGCCCTGTGTTTCATAAATGGTACTTTCTTTTGTATCTACATTATTTACACTCCTACTCCCCCCCTGGGAATCTTCCTCCTGCGTATTCGAGCGCGTAATCGGCGTATCCTTTTCTACCACCTTTTCTTCAGAGGCTTTTAAGGTAATAAAAACATTTACCTTTCCCGCTCCATCCATTTGCGAAAGAGTTTCTTCCAACTTTTTTTCTAGGCTTCTAGCGTAAGTATCTGTCTGCGTTTCTGCCCCAACCTGCTGCTCACTAAATGTCTCAACCACCGAAACACCTGTGCTATTTTGCTTTACAGTTTCTTCTTTCTCTTCTTTTTTTACAGGCAATGCAATAACCATGCACAAAACACCAATTAGGATGACAACAATCAGGTTATTTTTGTTTTCTATTAGCTTTTTTATTTTGTCATTCACTAGACTTCACCTCTATTTTTTCCACCTGAATACCTACCTGCTTTATCTCGTCTTCTAAACTTTTAGCCTCTTTTCCCTCACCTTCTCCTAATACATCTACAGAATCATCATTATTTAATCTTGATTTAATTTCTAGTTCTGTTAGATCATTTACCATAGAATCCGCTATCATAGATGTTTGGTTAACCCTTGCCATATTTGCATTTAAACTTTCCTCATAGGCTACAATGGCATCTTGCAAAGAAAGTGTATTTTTCCCTTGCATTAGACTAAATATAGGTGCAAGAAGTTGAATAAGCACCATAATGCTGACCAAAAGCTTAAAATACTTTTCATAAGTTTCACTAGGCCTAAAGTGCATCAAAGCTTGTGCACAAATAATAAAAATTCCTACTTGTTTAATTGTTTCCAATAATTCCTTGGCCATTAGAACCCCCTATTTGTTGTATAAGCAACGACGGATATGCTAATTAGAAATAATAAAAGTGCGGTACCTGCAGTCTTAAAAAGTAGCACACTTGCATTTCCAACCTTGTCCGTACAAGAAGTTATTCTCTTATCACTAATGATTCCTAATAGTGCTGCCACTAACTTTAACATAGTAGCAATCATGAAAATTTTCAAAAGAGGAACCAAGCAAATTGCAAGAAGCAATACCAGCATAGCAAGACCTATACTATTTTTAATCACAATTGCTGAACCCAATACTACATTTACTACCCCATCCGCAATATTTCCAACCCCAGGTATTGCCGATACGGTTTTCTGTAGTGCAGAAGCTTTTACCGAATCTATAACAGGCGTTATCATTGCTTGAAACACACTTACTCCACTTACAATTCCAATCGCACTCTTTAATCCTGTTTTAATTGCTTTATGCAAAAATTCTGTCAGAAGGCTTAGACGTTCTTCTATCCATATTCCATTAATAATCGTCAACAAAACATAGCTATATATTGCTGGTATCACTACTGTCCGCATCAGATTTTGAACTACATAGATTAAAACCAGTAGTAGCTGGTAATAAGCAGTTGCCGTCGTTGTTCCAGTGGCAACTCCGACAGACAAAAAATAGGTCGGAATAAAAACCTGAATAAATGAAATGATGTCACTGATGGCGCTGACGGTAATGTCCGCTGCCATTTGAAAGGTTCTTAATAAAATGGTAATCAGAAGCAAATATACAAAGTAAAAGCCAATGTCTGCAATTTGATGATTTTCGAAAACCCCCACAAAATGTGTTATTAGCGCCGCAATCACTCCCAAAACAAGTAGCCAAATAATTATATTTCTTATCCCTCCTATTTGCCCCCCTATTCCCTTCATTACTGACGTCGCCGCTTGTCCCAGTCCTCCTACAATGTCCCCCTTTAAAATTGCTGTAAATAGCTCTCCTAGGTCAAAGGAGTATTCTGGAAAAAGGCTCTTGATTTCTTCTCCGAGGGCTCCAATATTATATTCCTCCCAAATCACAGAGATATCAAAAGACATCCTTCACCTCCTTTTACCCAATAAAACCGTGTATTTGCTCAATAACAGCAAATAAAATAGGCAGGCCTACAAACATAACTGCCAGCTTTCCCAATACCTCAATTTGCCCTGCTACGGAGGAATAGCCAGCATCCTTGCAGATACCTGCGCTAAACTCACATATGTAGGTTATTCCTACCACCTTTAATAAGCTGGCTAAATACCCTTGTCCCACCTGCATATATTTTTGCAATACTTGCAGCTGACTAATTACACTGCTTAGACATTGTAAGGCATAGGCAAAAATAATAATGCTGATTACTACTCCAATGTAAATAGCATATTCAGGCTTTTGATTTTTGAATTGAATGGCAATAATAACTCCAACAACCGCAAGCATTCCTATCTTTATGATTTCCATATGCCTCCCTCTACAACGCAAACAGGGTTTGTATTGTAACAAACAAATCATATATGTAAGGAACAATCCATGTTAAAACTAAAATTAATCCTGCTAGACTAATCAAAAAAGCATGCTCTTCCCGTCCGCTATGTTTCAAAATCTGGCTTAATATGGTTATTAATATTCCCACTGCTGCAATTTTAAATATAAGGCTAACTCCCATAACGCCCCCTTTTGTACTTATTTCTAAGTCCAATTATTTTTATAGTAAAACAATTGTTAACAATAACCCGCACATAATTCCAAGACCTGCCACCATTCTCCCCTGCTCTTTGAGTGTTCGTTCTCTGGTAGAAATAGAGCTGTCTATCATATCTCGATACTGCTCAATTGCTCTAATTTGCATACTATTTTCTGTAAGTCCGACGCAAGATGCAAAGCCCAAAACTAGTTCTTTTTCTTTCTTTGAAATAGGTATCTTTGCTAAGCATTCACTCATTTTATTTTCCCAACACACCGAAAAAGAATAACCATTTTCCTCTTGAAGCATTTCGTATATATCTAATAGCACTTCCCCATATGGCTTTTCCATTTTCTTTCCCACTTGCCTACAGCATTCTGGCAACGTCGCCTTGTTATATCTTATTTCACTAATTAGCATCTCTAATAGCTGCCGCAAATAGCGCAGATGCCATAAGCCTTTGTATAATTCATTTCGACACACAAATCCAAAGCCGCTGCTTCCTGCAATCACCAAAATAATACCTATTAACCGTAGCATTGCTTTAGCTCCTTTTGATAAATAGATTTAATAACGGGTGATCCGTTATCTTTTCCCATAACTATATATCTAGAAAACATCTTTTCCCTTAAAATTTCTGCAAAACACTCCTTTTCCCATAACTCCTCCACTCCGTTTCCATGAACGGTAGCAAGCAGACTACATCCACAGGCTGAAGCTTTTTTCATCGCCTCCTTATCCTCTACTCCGCCAAGCTCGTCTATAGCAATTACTGCTGGTGCCATAGAACGAATAAGCATCATCATGCCACAAACCTTAGGACAGGCATCTAGCACATCCGTCCTCAGCCCCACATCATTTTGTGGCACCCCCATAAAGCTACCTGCTATTTCCGAACGCTCGTCCACAACCCCCACCGTAACTCCCTTTCCATAAGAAGTTCCATCTGACACCTGCCTTACAATATCTCGAAGCAGGGTTGTTTTCCCGCAGCCTGGCGGCGAAATAATTAAGGTATTGCATACTTTTTCATTCTCATAAAGTAGAGGTAAGATCTTATCT
>JAVBUZ010000078.1:0-7659 GCA_031554725.1 Lachnospiraceae bacterium
AGTAGCATCTGGATAACAAATTCTGTTCCAAACTCCGGAATCCCCAGAGAGCCTAATTCGCAACCGCCTAACTGACTTGGTTTAACTCCCAGGGCCTCTGTACTTCTAAACAAGGACATTACCTTAGGATCATCTAGGGGGATTGTGATAGGGTCAATTCCTGTTATATCCTGTAGCATACGAATCATGGTCGGATCGTCGTGTCCAAGAATATCTAGCTTGAGTAGATTATGGTCAATGGAATGATAATCAAAGTGAGTCGTTATGGTTTCCGTTTCCATATCATTGGCCGGATGCTGTACTGGCGTAAAAGAATTGATGTCCTGGCCCACTGGCAGAACAATAATGCCTCCTGGGTGCTGGCCGGTACTTCTACGAATACCAGTACATCCCAAGGTAATGCGGTTTATTTCACAAGTTCTTTTATTGATACCACGTTCTGTATAATAGTTTCTTACATACCCAAAGGCTGTTTTATCTGCCAAGGTTCCTATGGTTCCCGCTCTAAAGGTCTGCCCCGCACCAAAGATAACTTCCGTATATTTATGTGCTTTTGACTGATATTCTCCGGAAAAGTTAAGGTCAATATCAGGCTCTTTATCTCCTTTAAAGCCCAAGAAGGTTTCAAAAGGAATATCAAAGCCATCCTTCTTTAAAGGTGCTCCGCAATTGGGACACTCTTTGTCAGGCATATCGATTCCCGCACGTCCCGCATAGGCCCTTACCTCTTCTGATTCAAAGTCACTATAAAAGCACTTTGTACAGTAGTAATGTGGGCTTAATGGATTAACCTCTGTGATTCCTGACATGGTTGCTACAAAAGAGGAACCTACTGAGCCTCGAGAGCCTACTAAGTACCCATCTTCTACTGATTTCCACACTAGCTTTTGAGCAATAATATACATTACAGCAAAACCATTTTTTATAATAGAATCAAGTTCTTTTTCTAATCGCTTCTGAACAATTTCGGGTAGATTTTCGCCATACATTTCATGAGCCTTACTATAGCAAATATCCGATAGAATTTTATCACTGTCGGGAATAATAGGCGCACACTTGTCTGGTCTAACTGGGGAAATGGTTTCTACCATGTCTGCAATTAGGTTGGTATTGGTAATAACTACCTCCGCTGCCTTATCACTACCCAAGTATTCAAACTCTGCTAGCATTTCCTCTGTGGTTCGTAGATATAAAGGCGCTTGATTGTCAGCATCCTCAAAGCCCTTTCCCGCCATAATAATACGCCTATAAACTTCATCCTGTGGATCCAAGAAATGTACGTCGCAGGTTGCTACTACTGGTTTTCTAAATTGCTCACCAAGCTTTACAATACGCTTATTTATATTTTCAATATCAGCAATGGAATTTACGTTTCGTATCTTTTGAGATTCAATCATAAACATATTATTACCTGTTGGTTGGATTTCCAAATAATCATAAAAGTTTACAATTCTAGATATTTCTGCATCTGCCTTTTCGCTTAGTATCGCTTGATACAGCTCTCCCGCTTCACAAGCACTGCCAATTATCAGTCCATCTCGATATTTCATAATTTCGCTTTTAGGGATTCGCGCACGCCTACTATAATAATCAAGATGAGATTCTGAAACCAAACGATATAAATTAATTCTACCCAAATCATTTTTTGCCAAAATAATACAATGATAAGATGGCATCTTTTTAACCACATTGGCATTGGATGCACCAAGTGCATTCACTTCAGCTAAGGTTCCAATATTCTTTTCTTTTAGCATCTGTAAAAATTTCAAAAAAATATGGGCTGTTGCTTCTGCATCATCCACTGCTCGATGATGATTTTCCAAAGAAACACCTAAGGTCTTGGCAACCGCATCCAGTGTATGCTTGGCCTGTCCTGGTAGTAATACTCTAGAAAGTCCAACGGTATCAATATAGGTATACTCCGAAGGCAAGGAGAGATTTACTGCATTTTCAATAATAAAGCTCATGTCAAAGCCTGCATTATGAGCTACTAATACCGTATCCTCACAAAATTCCAAAAAGCCTGGTAAGATTACATCTATCATAGGGCTATCCACTACCATATCATCATTTATCCCTGTTAGCTTTTCAATTTCGAAAGGAATTGGTACATCTGGATTTACAAAGGCAGAATACCTATCTATGATTTTATCTCCCTGAATCTTTACCGCGCCTATTTCTATAATTCGATTACTAACTGGCGAAAAGCCTGTGGTCTCAATATCAAAAACCACATAGGTTTCATCAATTGTTTGTCCCTTTCCTCCAACAACAATCTCTTTTAAATCATCTACAATGTATGCTTCTACCCCATAGATAATCTTAAAAAAATCCTGCTCATTTGGACTTGCATCCCCTGCTTCTTTTCGTTTTGACTTTTCTGCCCACCACAAATCATCCCATACGTGGTTCGCATCAGTAAATGCTTGCACCCCACCATGATCCGTTATCGCAATCGCTTTATGTCCCCATTTATATGCTCTTTTTACAATGTCCTTTACGTCGGAAACCCCATCCATATCGCTCATTTTAGTATGACAATGAAGCTCTACACGCTTACGAAGGGAGGTATCCATTCTGCTTACGGTAAAATCAGGTATCTTTTTCATGCCTGCTATGGAGCCAATTGTTAGCTCATGGTCAAACTTATCTATCATACTAATGCCTTTTATTTTTACAAAGGCACCCATTTTGACATTCTGGGTAAGCTCTTCCACTTGCTCATTTCTAACAAAGACCTTTACTGTCATGGTATCGGTAAAATCAGTAATATCAAAAATAATAATTGATTTTAAGTTTTTAATTTCTCTCTTATCAAAGGCAATAATTTTACCCCTAACAACAACCTCTCCAATTTCACCAATAATGTCTTCTATTTTCATGGATTCTTCTTCAAAATCCTTACCATAAATTACATCTGGATTATCTGAACGTTTTAGGCTCTTTACACTACCCTCTGCATTTTTCGCATTGTCAGAATCTTTTGATGATTTTTTAAACTTATTCTCGCCTGCTGCCGGCTTCGCCTCTTGAGACTGCGGTAGCGCTTCCTCCTCCTCGCCCTTCACACGGGCATAAATTTGAGAAACCTGCATTGCAATCTTTTGTTCGTCTTCTTCCTTGTACTTACCTGTTTGAGCCTCTATGTAACGCATCTTGAAACGACTTTTAATACCACAGCGTTCATTAAATATCTTATCCAGAATTTGTAGTAGCTCATCCTCAAGACCTCTTGCTAAAACGGTATCTTCTGCTTCTAGAATAACCTCGTCTGCATTCTCAAAAGTAATTTTACTATTCTTAAAAGTGTTGTGCATAACATGGCTATATTCTTTTAACTCATTTAAAATACTTTCATAGTAAATATTCATGAGCTTTTCAGCATTGTACTGAGAAGTCAGGCTATATTTTTCATGTATTTTAATGGTTATATTTACTTTCGCAAATAACTGATTTTTTATTTCTTCCTCAACAATCCAAATATCACTTTTTTGTATCAATCTTTCACTACTTATATAAATTCGCAAAAAATCCTTCTTACTAGTTGCAGACACCCTTTCTACGGTTGTTTGCTGCATAAGATCATGTAAGTTTTTATTTAGTTTTAAGGTTGGAAATACTTCAAAATACGGTTTCCCCATTTGTGAATTATGACTCCTTTATATCCTGCCCCAATTATCTAGTTCTTCCTTTAATGTGGAAAGCAGATTTTCTTCTGGTACCTTTTTAATGATTTCGCCTTTTTTAATCAGTAAGCCTTCGCCGCAACCGCCAGCAATTCCTATATCCGCCTCTTTTGCTTCTCCAGGGCCATTTACCGCACACCCCATAACTGCAACCTTTATATCTAGCGGATAGTCTGCAACCATTTCTTCCACCTTGGTTGCCAAACCAATCAAATCAATTTTAGTTCTTCCACAAGTCGGACAAGAAACCACTTCTATGCCACCTTTTCTAAGACCAAGAGTCTTAAGGATAAGCTTTGCTGTTTTAATTTCCTCTACAGGATCACCACTTAAGGAAACACGAATGGTATCTCCAATTCCCTGATGTAAAATTAAGCCTAGCCCTAATGCGGATTTAATGTTTCCTGACCAGACCGTACCAGACTCTGTAATTCCAACATGTAATGGATATATCGTCTTATCCGCTAATAGTTCATGCGCCTTTACACACATGAGCACATCAGAGGACTTTATACTGATTACTAAATTGTCATAACCAAGCTCTTCTATCATTCGTACTTTATCTAGGGCACTTTCCACAATACCTTCTGCGGTAACCCCATTATATTTCTCAATCAAATGTTTTTCTAATGAGCCACTATTTACTCCTACACGAATAGGAATGTTTCTTTCCTTGGCTACATCAACTACTTGCTTTACCTTGTCAAGGCTGCCAATATTTCCTGGATTAATACGAATCTTGTCCGCACCATTTTCCATGGCTGCAATTGCCATCTTATAGTCAAAATGTATATCTGCCACTAGGGGAATGATTATCTGTTTTTTAATTTCAGAAATTGCCAAAGCTGCTTCTAAAGTGGGTACCGTGCAACGAACAATTTCACAGCCTGCTGCTTCTAAGCGTTTGATCTGTGCTACGGTCTTTTCCACATCTTCTGTTGGCGTATTCGTCATGGATTGAATCAAAATAGGATGCTTTCCACCGATCACTTTATTTCCAATTTTCACTTCTCTTTTATCTCTATACATACAAAACCTCCACATCAAACAATCTTCTTTCTATTGTATGTAATTTGTTCGCCTTTTTCAATGGGCAATATGACAGTTTAAGCTTTTTTCGTGTAATAATTTCCACCATTATTTTCTACTTTTCCTTTTAGGGTTAGCTGTAATAGAATATACATAGTTTCTTGTAAGGATATTTCTTTTAACTGCTCAACCACTGCCATATTCATTCTAAGCTGATCTAGTGAAATTGGATAATAGTCTAGAAGCATCCAAACACTTCTTTCTTTATTTGTTAAGTCCATAGCTTCTCTTTCTAGCATGCTTTCTCTTTGTTCCCTTCCCGCTCCAAGTTTGGGAAGCTTGCTCAAAAGATCCTTGGGACTTAACACCACCCCTGCACCCTGCTGTAATAAGCCATTGCAGCCATCACTTAGTCGATCTGTCAGTCTACCGGGAATACAATAAATATCCCTTCCTTGTTCCAATGCCATATCTACCGTAATCAGGGTTCC
Organism: Lachnospiraceae bacterium; assembly: GCA_031554725.1. Lineage (GTDB taxonomy): Bacteria > Bacillota > Clostridia > Lachnospirales > Lachnospiraceae > JAVBUZ01. The sequence goes on from JAVBUZ010000078.1 coordinate 5,207, forward strand.
ACTTTTTTGCCTCGCTTCTACTACTAGAATCGCATCTGCAAGTCCACTAATAATTCTATTTCTTGGTGGAAACTGGGTTGGCTTTGGAGCTGTCCCTACTGGATAGGTGGACAAAATACCGCCCGTCTTAATTACCTTTTCATACAGCTCTTTATGAGAGCTAGGATAGCAAACATCCACTCCACAGCCTAGAACCCCAAAGGTTTCTCCCCCTGCCTCAAATACCGCATTTTGGCTGATACCATCTATGCCCATAGCTAAACCACTGACTACTTGCACCCCCGCCTTAGCTAGCTGGCTGCCAAACTCACAAGCAATATACTTTCCATAGGCAGAACACCTTCTTGCGCCTATCATTGCTACCGTTGGTACCTCATCCCTGGGAAGTTTTCCTTTTACATATAGAGCAAAGGGTCTATCTGGGATTTCTAACAGTCTTTGGGGATATTCCTTAGATAAAACCGATATAAACCTAATATCCTTTTGTTTTAACTCCAGATACCTTGCCTCCACATCCCAACTACTTTTTAATGCCCGAAATTGTTCTTGCTGTCTTTCTCCTAAAACAGTTGCAAGCGCCTTGGGAGATGCCCGATATGCCTCATATGAGTTGCCAAAGCGTTCCAAGAGCCTTTGAATGGTTTTTTCTCCAATCCCCTGCACATTATCTAAAAAATAATCATACATCTCCATATTACCTTCCTCCCTTCCAATACTTCTCATCTGTCATGCGAAAGCATACGGCCTCTGCCAAATGTAGCTCTTCGATATTTTTGCTTCCCGACAAATCTGCAATGGTTCTTGCTAGCTTTAGAATTTTATAGTATCCCCTTGCGCTAAAGGGCATATTTTTAAACAGCTCTTCTAGTAAGCGTTCTTCTTTTTCACCCAAGGGGCAATATTTATTTATATCTTTTGCCAAAATCTCGCTATTAAAACGATACTGGGTGCCTTCAAATCTTTTTTCTTGCCGTTCCCGGGCTACAATAACCCTTTCCCTAATCGTTCTACTGTTTTCTCTAGTTTCATCCCCTCTAAGCTTCTGTATGCCTATTTCCGACGCCTCTACACAAATATCCATGCGATCCAAAATAGGCCCTGAAACATGGGCTAGATATCGTCTTACCTCATGCTCTGTGCAACGACACTTGTTGATATCTGGATAGTAGCCACAAGGGCAAGGATTCATGGCACAAACAAGCATAAAATCCGCTGGAAAGGTATAACTACCATATGCTCTTGAAACTACCACCTTCTTGTCTTCTAGGGGTTGTCTTAGAATGTCTAAATTTTTTCTTGGAAATTCTGGTAACTCATCCAGAAACAGAATACCTCGATGGGCAAGAGATACTGCGCCAGGTGTAGGTATTCTCCCGCCACCTGCCAGTGCTTGTGATGAAATTGTATGATGGGGATCAATAAAGGGACGTTTTGTGATAAATGCATTTGATGTGCCAAGCAAGCCTTGGGCACTATAGATATTAGAAACTTCGAGACTCTCGGCTCTCGTCATTCTTGGAAGTATACCCGGAATCCTTTTGCCAATCATGGTTTTTCCTGTTCCTGGTGGGCCTAACATGAGCATATGATGAAAACCCGCTGCTGCTACCTCTGCCCCTCTTTTCACTGCCTCTTGACCATATATTTCGCCGAAATTAGGATAAGCATCCTCTGACGTATTTGTTAACAGTTCTTCTAGGGATATCACTTGTGGCGGATATTTTTCCTTTTGCATTTCCTTGGTCAGACTTAGGAACTCCAAGACCTCTTTTAGATTAGAAACTCCAATTACATCTATGTCCGAAATTACCGCTCCTTCTTTTGCATTTTCCAAAGGGACAATACAGGTTCGAATACCTTGGTTTTTGGCCTCTTGCACAATGGGCAGTACCCCTTTTATCTTTTTCACCTCGCCGGAAAGTCCTAGCTCACCCACAAAAAGTAGCCCCTCAGTGGCTTTTTCCTCCACCTTTCCCATTGCACGAAGTAGCCCCACTGCAATAGGCAAGTCAAAGCCTGTCCCAGCCTTACGAATATCTGCAGGCGATAGATTAATGGTAATCCTCATGGTTGGCAGACAAATCCCATTGTTTTTTAGTGCCACTCTAACCCTTTCTTTTGCTTCTCTTACCTCATTGCCAAGATAGCCTACCATTTCAAAGCTAGGTAGCCCCTGTGCAATGTCAACTTCTGCGTACACTAAATACGCATAGACTCCTTTTAAGCCTCCTGTACAAATTGTGCTATACATATTACTCTCCTTTGTTTTGGGGAAATTTGTGATAAATAGATTTATAAGGTGCAGCCAGTAGACACTAGCCACACCATTATTTATGATTTAAGAATTCGAAAGAATATTACTCATGTTGTCTGGATCCTGAGCAAATTGAATTGCCATTTCCATGCTTATTTTGCCGTTATCGTATAACTGTTCAATTGCTTCATCCATTGTT
>JAVBUZ010000075.1:0-9638 GCA_031554725.1 Lachnospiraceae bacterium
TTTAATTCATAGTAAAAATAGTTTATACCATCATTACTACTTGCTATTTTACCCTTACCGCCACCAGAAACTAATGTGATTTTCCCATTGTCTTCTGATATTGTATTATCGGTAGTATTTGTACTATTACCAAATACTCTCCACTCCCAGCCAGCAAAAGCACCATCGGCAACTTTTGTTGTACCTTCTCCAAAGGTCAATGCTGCCTTCGCATTCATTGTGGCAAGATTTGTAGGTAAAAGCCCCACAATCATAAGCAATGCCATAAGAACCGACATTACTCTTTTGCTACGTTTTTTCTTCATAAAATTTCTCCTCCTATTATGTTACAACAGCTTTATTATTATGCTTCGTCCTGTAAGTGCTTACAGAATAACATGAAGTAGCAGGAATTTCAATCTTTTTGTACAACCTGTATATAATTTTTTCTATTTCTCATTTTTTTTGTGCACCTTGTTATTTATTTGGCATTTCGCATAAATATTCAAGTATTTTTCACATACATTTGCATCTTCCTTCCACGTCAGTATTGTAACTGCTTTCACAAAAAAACTGCCAGTAGAATAACTACTGGCAGAAAACATTTTTACAGGGTAAACTTTTCCAAAATCTCACCTAATTGATTTATAATTTCTTCATTAATCTCACTACTAGAATTGACTCTGTGCATTTTCTGATTAATCGCGTCCGCAGTCTCACTTACTTTGGAAATATCTTGTGTTTCCTCTGTCAATCTCTGCATAATACGATTAACATGCTCACCAATCCTTGTCATGTCTTCTGATAGCCTTTCGGATGCCTCTCTAAACTCGCTCATCTGGTTCATAAAGCCCTCTGAATCATTATAGTATGCTTCTCCGACTCCAACCATTGCTTCATAGTCTTCATTGGCCTGATTTTGGAGAAAAACTATCATTTCATTCGATACCTTCACTAGTTCTGCTACTGTTTCTACCGTGAACTCATTGATGTCAGCGATTTCTTCAGCTGTTTTTGCCGTGGCATTGGCCAACTTTCCAATTTCATCTGCTACGACTGCAAAGCCTCTTCCTTCTGCTCCAGCTCTTGCCGCCTCAATACTCGCATTCAATGATAACAATTGTGTTTGCTCCGAAATAGAAATAATATCTTGAGTAAGCTGTACTACCTGTTCAATTCGTTTCGATGACTCAATTCGGCTTTCCAACGATTCAAATATTTCACCAGCCACCCTTTTCATTCGTACTTGAGAGTTTTGGCAGGTCTCCTTTGCTTCCTTAGCACTTCCACTAATAGATTGCGCGTATTGAGCACCTTCTTTTGCTTTTTCATACAGACGCTCTGACAATTCCTTAGCGTCAGCAGTTGCTACGCTAATCTCCGTCACGGATCCATTGGTGTCCTCCATAGAATCAAAAATACCGCCTAAAATGCTACTAATATTTTCTAGCTGACCTGTTGCTACCGACATCTCTTCATTGATAGCGTTTGTCGACTCTTGTAGCTTTTCCTCATTTTCCCTCACTGCAAGCATCATACCTCGTAGCTTTACCAAAAAGGAATTAAAGCTTACTGCAACATTTTCTATTTCATCACCACTTGTCACGGTAATCTCCTGAGTCAAATCTCCGTCACTGTTAGCTAGCTCATCCATCTTTCGATTAATTACTTTTACGTTTCGGGTCATCACCTTGCCTACTACTGTAGAAACCACAAACGCAAAGACTATGCATAAGGCTTCAATAATAAGTAGCATTTGCTGTAGCTCACCTGTCTTAGCATTAATGCTATCGATGGAGCAATCAACCCCTACAATCCCAACGACTTTTCCAGCTGAATTATATATAGGTGCAAAACCGCTGTAAAAGCTCCCCCACTCATCTGATGTTACTTCATCATCTAAAGTCGCTTCGCCACTAAGGGCAAGTTCAATTACATCATATATTTCATATTCTTCACCTACCGCAGCCCCTTCCTCGGTATCTGCATCGACTACAAACTCGAGGCTACCATCATTCATGCGCATAGTATAGATGTAAGCCACATCCCCATCTATTTGAAATGCCTGCAGTATTTCTAAAACGGTATTATAGCTTTTGTTTCCATCATCTCCTGCATGAATACCATCCAGCATATCTCCATCCACAAATTCTGCTGCCATTTGCGCCACTACTAGGGTACGTGCCCTACTTGCATCGAGAAGATATTCCTTCATTTTTTGAATACTAATTGTTCCTACAAAGGCACTTACTAAAACTGCAATACCTAGCACTGCCCCAGTTATTTTCCAGCTTAATCTAATCTTTCGTACTTTCCCCATAAAGCATCTCCCTGCATATCATTTTTACATGCATAATTATACTCTCATTTTTGCATAAATTCAATTATTAATATATCCATGATTTTCTGTGTTTTTTCTCTCTAGCATGCTAAAATATATGTAGTTACAAATGTTTAGGGGGCATCTACATATGAATAATCCAAACAAAGATTTTTTCACAGAGAATAAAGTACAGGATATGGCATCACTGATATTTGGCAGAAAAATTTTTCAAATATCCACAAGCTACTCCATGTTTGACATGGAGCTTCTATTAAATACTTTTGAAAAAACAGAAAATGCGAAAACTGCAATTGCCGAGGTAATATATCATAAGCTTCAAGAATGCGAAATGCCTATTCCTTCCAAGGAAGAAGTCATAGCCGAGAACCATAATGTATTTTCTCCATATATTTTTGCCGTCCTTGAGTCTTGTCCTGAACTACAAGAGTTCTTTTTAGAAACAGATACTTCACTTTCTGACACCGAGCGTTTTGCCCTAGCTAACAAAGCGTATACAAAGCATTGGGACGAGGAAAACGAGAAGTTTATTCAACCACTAAGTGCATTAACGAAACAACTTACTCAAAATAATAGCTTTCATATGTTAAACAATATCTACCAATCGCTTGCCCCTTATCGTCCAGCACTAAATGACGGAATAATGAAAGCACACCAGCTTCTAGGACAAACGTTTAAATTCTTTACTCCTATACAAGATGTAATTTCCCAATATGCCAATACCCTATCCAGCATTCTAGCAACAATTCAAGTGCCATCCTTCTCTGAAGTTCAAAAGCAGCAGTTAGAAACTAATTATAAGCTATGGGGAGCCCTAGGCTGGTCAGTTATTCCTTATGCTCCACTCAAATTATTTAATACTGCTCCTACTAATTCTAAGGAAGCAGATAAAATCGCACTTCCGTATTTGAGAAAAGAAGGTTTGGAAGATTTGTTTTCCGCTTTAAGACAAAAGCCCCTAAAAAAAGAAGATTTAGAATCTGCAATTTTTTGCTTTGAAAATAAACAGCATAAAGCTTGTGCTATGCTTCTATTTGGTCTTATTGATGCAAAATTAATACGTCTTCAGCCGAAGGCAGAAGACAAAAAACGCCGCCGTGTTGGCAGCGGAGCTGTAAATGCTCTAGAAACAAAAGTTAATGAAAAAAACATGAATGAATATTATCTGTACAAAATGCTCTATGTTTCTGGTCTTATTGAATGTTTACATACTTTTTTTGCAAATGGCAATGATTTTTGCAAGGAGCCAAATGTGATAAATCGTAACTTTATTGATCACGGAATGAACCAAAGACGTGTACGTAGAAAAGATTGCGTTCAGCTCTTTCTAGCTCTATATAATTTAATAACTCTTTTAGATGATTTGTAGAAAGATGATTTATTTTAGTGCTTCTTTTAGCAGAAAGTAAACATCCTTCATCTCATCATAGGTGCTTATCATATCCTCTAGCAACTGTCGCTTAAAAAACACAGGATTAATTGGCTCATTATGCATAAATGTTACATTTTTTCGTTCTAGCCAATCCTGCAAGATTTTATCTTCATTTGGATAATTACAGCGATTATATTTTTCTCCATATATGTCTAGTGGTTTTACTGTATTAAAAGCTTCAATAATTTTTTTTGAGCATTTTTTATCTTCCAAAAGCTTACCACGGACTCTTTCCATGCCACTTGCATTCATCTTATAAATATTTAATCCATAGCTATAGCCATCCAAAGATGCATCAAAGTAAAAGCCTACTGCATTTTTCTTATCTGGTGTAGCAAGCTTAAATCGGATATAAAGGTATTCCTTAATTGGTTCTCCTTTAGAAAATCTAGCATCATTGTAGGCTGATGATATGCATCTACGCTTGCTGGCAGCCAAATCAGAATCTAATCTTAGAAAATAATTGTAAAGCTCATAGTACATCTCTTCTAATGGTGCTTTTACTCCCTCTTGGTAATTTAACTCATTCTTTTTATAGGCATCACGACTATTTTCTATTCTGATTGCGTTAAAATATTTTATGGTCAAATCATTAAATCCTTCAAACATAAATCACCCTCCAAGCTACTCTGACCAGTTCATTTCCTCGTCAGTTATTCCCATTTTTCTGCACTCGTTGCATACTATTTCTTTTTCTTCCTGATTTCCTATTTGATAGTTTAAAACCTTATTTCTAAATACAATATACTTTGTATTTCCCGATTTAAAATCTACAAACCAGTTTGTGCCAGTCTTTTCATCCGAAATCATAACCTTGGACACTAGTTCTGGGAATCTATTCTCAGATGTGGAAAAGAAAAGTACCGTCCAATACTTGGGATTTCCCCCCGTGTTCCACAGCTCTACTTTATGAATGGTTAGATAATCGATAATGCTCTCATCCTCAATGCTTTCTTTAATAAGTACCCCTTCAAATAATTCCGCCTTCTTCTCCTGCACCGCATTATTTCCGCAGGTATGAACCTCTTTTATTCCACTTACCGTTAATTCATCCTTTAGAAGTACGTCTAAGGAAACTTGAAAGATGTCCGCTAAAGTAAGAAGCTTATCAATTTCGGGAAGGGCAATATCCGCCTCCCATTTTGAGATAGATTGCCTGCTTACCTGACAAATGGATGCTAGTTCTTCTTGGGTGAGTCCCTTGGATTTTCTAAGTTCTACTATCTTTTCTGAAAGCTTCATTTCGCTTCCCTCCACCTTACATGATATGACGGATTATTCCGCATTTGATGCTCTCGTAATCCTAAAACATTCGAAATCCGCCCTAATCGGGCTACTTTCTCATGTTTTTCGGGTCCCAAAGTCATCAATTTTCATGCGAGCATGAATTGATGACCTTTGTACCCTGATATCATCGTACCAAAAAGCACCTCCAATTGCCACCAATTTGGAAGTGCTTTTTTGCAACCTATAGTTGCGTTATTATATTCTTAGTTTCTCACTTGGTGGTTTGCAAAGCCACCCCTTATTTTCCACAGGCTCAAAATCGAAACAGCTGTATAAGTAATTACAATCATGCCCAAATAGGAAATAACCACATTTCCAAACTGGTAGCTGTTAAATGTCTTTAGCACATCTCTTACCTGCATAATTCTTACTGGAAACAGGTAATATATTTTGTTCCATAATCCATTATTACTGGTGGTTAGTAACGCTGGACCGATTAGCAATAAGAAGTTCATAACTAATACCACCATACTTGATTTTATTCTAGATGACATAACCAAGGTAAGCATTGTAATTGTAAGAGCAATTAAAAGCATAATCCCGCAGGAAGCAGCCAACGCTTGGCCTATGCTCCAGTTATATGGTATATGACTTCCCCATAGCTGCACTGGTAGGCTCAGCCCGTCGATTCCAACCATAATTTCTCCCACCAATATTCCTAGCACTATCCCGCTCACTACATATGCTATGGCAAAGGATACTGCGGCTATTATCTTTGCCGTTGCTAATTTTGTTTTTCCATTTTTTGTTGTAAGTAATAGCGCTACCACTCCTGTTTCATATTCCGAAGCAAACACTGGTGAAATGCAAATAGCAATGATAAACATAAGATAAAAAGCAATCTCAACAATATTCCATACTATACTTTGCATACTTTTATCTCCCCAGGCAAATGGTGTGTCCACTTTTTCCGCTTTGGAAATCCAAAATTCCTTTTCCTGCTCAGAGTAATCTCCATAGGGAAAGCTTTTATTTAAGAAACTTGCTATCTTCTCCATTCTTCTTTCATAAAAATGAATCCCACCATCCGTATTTATTTCATTGATAATTGTCCAATCATAGCCTACCTCAATTTCCGAATAGTTTTCAGCTATCACTCGGGCCATATCTGCCCTAGGTTCTTCTGCCGCCCATCCATATATTTGTGTAAAACCATAGTCACTACCTAAATCAGCTCTAGCTGCCTGAATGTTCTCAACCATTCTTGTTAGATACTCTTCAGTCAAAAAATCTGTTGTGGCATTATTTTTCTCCTGTTCTAGCTTGATGGCTCGAGCACCCTTTACGTATTCACCTGTGCTCCCATCTATAGTGGAACAAGTATTTATAAGACTTACTGCACATGTTACAACAAGAAGTAAGCCTGCCAGCATGGCAATCACATTAAATCTACGATCAAATATTTTTTTCCACTCATATTTTATTATGGTTTTCATTTATGCCTCCATATCTATGCTTTCTTTAAAATAGTAAAGGTACAAATCTTCCAAGGTTCCCCGCTCTTCTACTGCGCTTTCAAAAGGCTTTTCTTCTGAAATAATGCGATACTCGGTCTTTCCATTGTAGTGGTGCATATTTCCAACCAAATATTTTTCTGTAATTTGCTCCGCTTCTTTTTCTTCTCCTATATAAATCCATACCTTATGTGCTATTTGTTGCTCTAGTTCCTCTATCTTTCCACTAGAAATCATTTGTCCTTTTTTCATAATAAATAGCTTATCCGCAATGGCTTCCACATCTGAAACAATGTGGGTTGACAGTAGAACTATTCTATCCTTACCTAAATCCGCAATTAGCTTTCGAAAACGCACCCTCTCCTTTGGATCTAAGCCTGCCGTTGGCTCATCGAAAACCAACAGCTTAGGATCATTAAGTAGTGCCTGGGCAATGCCGATTCTTTGGCGCATTCCTCCAGAAAATGTTTTTATTTTGCTTTTGATTTCATTTTCCAAGCCAACCAATACAAGAAGCTCCTCACTTCTTTTCTTGGCGTATTTATCATCTAACCCCTTCAAGGATGCAATGTAAAGCAAAAACTGCATGGCTGTAAAATTAGGATAGTAGCCAAAATCCTGGGGCAAATATCCTAGTATGTCCCTATACTCTTCCCCCATAGCCAAAATTTCTTTTCCGTCTAGCTTTATTTCGCCATTGCTAGGCTCTAAAATCCCACAAATCATTCGCATTAATGTTGTTTTTCCTGCGCCATTTTCACCCAGTAGCCCATATACACCATTGGTAAGACTTTCCGTAACCCTATCAACAGCTATTTTGTTTTTATATTGTTTTGTTACTCTATCAATTTTTAATTCCATGCCGGCTCCTTTAACTCATTAAAATTTCAAATTTATCCAAATGCCTTACAAGCCTATTTGCTTGATAAATCGTGGCTGCGATGCCAAACAAGAGCGTGATTACCCAAAGGCAAAAAGCCTCCTGGGTGTAGATATTTATATATTCATTTCCACCAAGCAGTACTATAAAACTAAGGATTGCATACAGCGTAATACTCATATATTTTAGTTGTTCACCCTTCCATTTTTCCATCAGTTTTAATGACATAAGTGTCATAATTGTAAGAGGAGTTAAGCCGTACACTAAGATTTCTATGAGTTCCAATTGTATCTGCCTTTTAACAAATACTAGACCACAAAGCAACAAGACCCCATTGACTAAGCTTAAAAGTAGCAGTCGTACTAGCACAAGCCTGCGGATGGAATACTTAGTTGCATACTCTATTTCTATCATACTCTTATTATATATTTTTGCTATTTCCTCCACTGTTAATAGTAGCAAAATAGGTGGTGCCATTGACAGCACATAAAGAGTTTCATTTGCAATATGAATTACATTTCCACTCCACATCATATATAGAAAAAACAAAATCCATAGCCCTTGTCCTAGCAGTACTTTCTTATCCATAAAACCAATCTGCGACCATATAAAGGCGCTAAAACTGCCTCTGGTTTTTGCAGGTACCTGTTTAAATAATAGCTTCCCTATCTGCTCTTCTTTTTTTTCTTCTTCCAGCTTACTATCTATTTTAGATGCTTGTTTTAGCCTTCTTATAATTTCTTGATCTGTCATTTCATGCTCCCTTCCAACTCTTCTCGTAAAAACGAGAGGGCTTTTTTTACACGATGTTTTGCCAGTGAATTACTTATTTGAAGAATTTGGGCAATATCTTGATATTTTAAGTCCTGATAGAAGCGCAAGATAACCACTTCTTTCAGCTCCTGCGGCATCTTCTCAACAACTTCCTTTATTTCATAATCGCTTTCTAGCCCATAGCTCTCTGCCCTATCTTCTGGTAATTCATCAAAGTAAAGGGGCTTTTTCTTCTTAAAATAATCCTTACACTTGTTTCCAGCTATTATGTATAAATAATTTTGAAGCTTGCCATAATGCCTATAATTATCTAGGTTCTCTAGCAGACTGCAGAAGGTTTCTTGGCAGAGGTCCTCGGCAATCTGCCTATTTTCTGTATGATGATAACAGTAGGCATAGATCTTATCGTAGTATTTTCTGATTAACTTCTCTAACGCTTCCTTGTCTCCACTTTGCGCACAGTGGATTAAATGTTCCTCTATCAACAAACCACCTCCATCTTCTTAATAAGTATAACGATTGTTCTCCGTAAAAGGTCAATTATTTTCGAGATTTTTTTGGTGCAAAAACTTTGGAGAAATTCTGAACTGTCCTCTGCCGCGTAGGCAGTCAAAAAGCAAAAAACGGATGGATTATTTTTAGTAACCCGTCCGTTTTGACATATTGCTGCTTATTATTCTTTTTCTGTTATAATAACTTCAATGCCTTGTTCATCAAAAGCAGATAAATCTTCTTCTGAAGCATCCCAATCCGTAATCAATTTGTTTAGCCTATTAGCTGGGCAAATGCTGACAACCGATTCAAAACCGATTTTTTCAGTAGGATATAGGCCTATACTCTCCTTTGAAGAGTCAATAACAGCGTTCAAAAAGCTAATTGCTTGAGATTTCTGTATTGATAGTCCAAATTCTGGTGAAATAAACGCAGAGGTGATAAAGCATTTGTCAAAACGCAAATGTTTTATCATATAAATAGAAAATGCATCATAACAGTTTCCTTTGTTGTCCATTTCACCACCAAGAAGAATTACAGAAATATTATCCCTTCTTCTCAATTCTTCTGCAATAACAATGGAGTTTGTCACAACGCGAATTTTCAAATCTTCCGGCAAACTCTGCGTCATGAAATAGCCGACAGTAGCCGAAGTAATAAATACTACGTCGTTGGGCTTAATCATTGACACAGCTCTTTTGGCTATTGCCATATAATTAGGTTTTATTTCGGTAATATCTTTTCCGGTTATTTTGGGAGGCTTCCCCAATGCTACTTGGTGAACCGGAATGGCCCCTCCATGCGTTTTTTTGAGAAATCCTTGTTCCTCAAGAATTCTTAAATCTCTGCGAGCGGATTCTACCGAAATGTTGAATTTTTGGGTTATTTCATCAACTGATATTCTTTCATTTTGTTTAAGTATATCCAATATTGCTTGATGACGTTCTTCAATAAACATAAATATACCTCCTTTTTAATATTTTAAGCAGTAGTAAATGT
>JAVBUZ010000232.1:0-19011 GCA_031554725.1 Lachnospiraceae bacterium
GCTGTCATGGCACTTGGTGTTGCAATACCACAAATCATATTTACCTTTTGAGAAACAAAGTTATCTGCAATCAGTCCTGCTGTTCCCATATCTGCTTGGGCATTCTGATATACAATTTTTAAATTCTCGCCTTCTACAATACCTTCTTCTGCTAGGCCTTGAATAAAGCCTTCACGGCAGTTGTCAAGTGAGCCATGCTCTGCAAACTGCGAAATACCAATTACATATTCTTCTTTCTTTTCACCACAACCTACTAATAAACCTGCTGTCATCACTGCTGTTAAAATTACTGCTACCATTTTCTTTTTCATATTCTCTCTCCTCTTTTCTAGCGCACATCAGCTTGCCTTATGCCTGCGCGCAAAAAACCGCCTCAACTGCATATTGCATTTGAGGCGGTAATAAACAACTTATTATCGCGGTACCACTCAAATTGACGTAAAACGTCCACTCGTTCCATATACCATCATATATGCCGGCTTGATAACGGATCCGGATTCCGCCAACTCCTACTAAATGTTCAGGTTGGCCTCAAAAGCCCATTCAACACTTTCCATATACTGCAATCCCACCACCTGCAGCTCTCTGTAATACTTCAATATGTTTACTCCTCTTTCTCAAAGGTTTCAATATTCTTTAATTACAATAATCCTATTTTTTCAATCTGTCAAGAAAGAAAATGAATTTTTATTCATCTTTTTTTTCTTCATCCTTGTTTTGCTTTCTTTTTTCAAGGCTTTCACGTAATTCTTCTAAGGATTCTTTAAACCTTACAGAACTAATCGAAGGGTTATTCTTAAATATATTTTTTCTATAAAAATCTTTAAAGTGAAATAATCTTTCACCTCTATCTAGATAAAGTCTATATTTGATGCGTAGCTCTTGAATTTCTTCCTTCACTCCATCTAGGTAATCGCTAGCTATGTGATTTTTAAGTGCGCTTAATTTCTCTTCGATTCCATCCTTGAGTTCCTCTATATGTAGCTTTTCTACCAAATCCTCTTTAGCCAAACCTATTGTTTTGGTAATTCCCTCATCTGCAACCGCCAAAATTACATCCAAACGTTTTTGCACATGTACTAATTCTGCTTTTACCTTATCCATCTTCATTAAGACATCGCGAAGGTCAAGAGCTGCCTTAAATGCCAAAGTAAAGTCGCTTACAATAGCAATCGTAAGTACAATAGTCACCACCAAAAGTATCGTATGTGGAATAGCAAGAACCAATTTTTCTACTGGCTTATGTACAATTTCTGTCATAAGTATGGTTAAAAATCCCCAGGACAGAGAAGTTCCTAAACACACATGCCCCTGGAAGTTAAATGGCTGTTTTGAGTAATCCCAATATCTAACCTTAAATAGCGCTTCCATCACTGTACCGGTTACATACTCCAAAACAGTAGCACCCAGGCATCCTGCAATATAAACCATCCAGATATGCTCCTGAAACGGACTTGATACCAAAAGCATCATAATCGCTCCACTTCCATACAGGGGTAAAAACGGCCCCTTCATAAAGCCTCTATTTACAATCTTTCTACTTTTCAAAGATACATATGTGGATTCAAAGCACCATCCAAAAAAGCAATAGAAATAAAAGAAAAATATCCATTGAAGTATACTGTATGAATACATATTTATCAATATGCTCCTTTCACATCTGGCATTTTAGCGGAAAATTCTAATAAGAATGTTTGATTTTCCTTTTTTCGTTTCGTACTCGACGCCTTCATAAATGAACTTTCCATATCCGCGTACATTTACTACGTCTTTTTGTTTTAATGTCTGGCTATTATTTTCGTTTAACCGTCCATTTACATATATCTTCTTGCTTCTAAACAAGTCTATGCTTTCACTTCTAGACACATTATATACTTTGGCTATTACACCGTCAATACGAGCTGAGGATACTAAAACTCTTTCCTCTTTTGGCTCCTGTCTGGGAATATCTGCCATCTGATTTACTATTTCACACTTTATATTTGTGTGCTTTACTTTGGTCAAATTATCACAAATGTATTCCGCTATAGTATTTGTACAAAACAAATATCCTTCCTTTTCTCCCACCGAAATATCTCCTATGGTACTTCGCTCAATTCCCAAATTCATAAGTGCCCCCAAAAAATCTCGGTGCGAAAAGGCATCCGAAAACTTGGCAATAAACGGCTTCATATGTATGCATGTAATGGGATATTCTTCTTCATATCCAAACTCTTCACTTTTGCCAAAACGTACTATTTTTCTATCTGTATCCTCGCTTCCACCCCAGAATTTATAACCAGCATAAGAGATTTCCCTTTCTATCTGCCAAAATAAATCCTGTTCTGACAAGCCTAAAAAGCTACTAAAGGTATAAACATTTTCTCGATAGGATTTTTCAGCCAATTCCTTAAAGCGATTTTTCACCTGTTGCAATTCTTTATCGGAATCCATTGCCATGATAATGCCCTTTCTTTATCCTAGTGTAACATCCAATATCATCATAATCACAAAACCCAAGGTAAAGCCAATGGTTGCAATATTACTATGCTCTCCCTCTGCTGATTCTGGAATCAGTTCTTCTACCACCACAAACATCATTGCGCCTGCTGCAAAAGCTAACATATATGGCAAAATGGGGTTAATATATTTTGCTAATAAAATAGTTATTATCGCTGCTACTGGCTCTACTACGCCAGATAACACACCATATATAAAAGCTTTCTTTTTTCCCACCTCTTGCTTAAGTGGTATGGAAATAATCGCCCCCTCTGGGAAATTTTGTAACGCAATACCAATCGATAATGCCAAAGCCCCTGCTAGCGTTATCAAATTATTGCCACTCATTGCTCCTGCAAACACAATTCCAACCGCTGCTCCCTCGGGAATATTATGTAGTGTTACTGCTAGAAGCATCATGGTAGATTTCCCTAAGTTACTTTTAATTCCTTCCGGTTTATCCGAATCTAAATGCAAATGAGGGAGTAATTTATCCATGAATAATAAAAAAGCGACGCCAACTATAAAGCCTGTAACTGCTGGGATAAAAGATAGTTTTCCCATACTCTCAGACATATCCATAGAAGGTATCAATAATGACCAAATAGAGGCAGCAACCATAACTCCCGACGCAAACCCTAAAATTGACTTTTGTACCTTGGCATTTATCTCATTTTTAAGCAAAAAAACACAAGCTGCGCCCAGTGATGTACCTAAAAATGGAATCAAAATCCCTATCAGCATGTTACTATTCATTTTCCCTCCTCCAATCTTGCATATAGCTTTCGTTCTATTTCTAAGAAAGTCACCTATAGCCATTTAAAGTAAACTTTATGTGGCTCAAGATGACCTTCTTGCTAGTTAAAACTTATAACGGGCTCTTTAGGTTCTTTGGTCTTTTCTACACTAATCGCATGCAAAATAGGTCCTTCGCCATTATAGTCTTCCCAATACTCTTTTGTAACAGTTGCTGTTACCTTTACCCACTGCTTTTGCTCTAGCTTATCGGCATCTGTATATTCACAGGCATAGCCTAAAAATGCCATATCATCTGCGCAGCAGGTCATCGCCATTCTTCCTGGCACAAAATATCCCTTCGCAAAGTTTTCGGGATGTAGAACCATGGCCGTAAACTCTATTTTTTTCCCTATGTATCGTTCTACATGATCCATGGTATCTAGATACCAGATACCATACCCGTAGTCGTCTAACACTAGAGTCTCCTGACTAAGGTCATAAGGTAAATCTTCCTCAAAAATTTCGCTTACCTCACCATTTTCATCTTCAAAAATAATCTCTGCCTGAGGATTAACTGCTTTAATATTTCTTCGATAGCTAGCCAAATCTTCGATACCATCACAGCGATTAAAAATAATCATTTCTGAGTTTCTAACCATTTCTGCTAGTAAGGATTTCATATTGGTATAGTACATCGGAAAGGTTGAAGCATCTATGGTTGTAATCTGTTGCTCTATTTTCCAATGCCATGGCAACTTCATGTTTTTGAAATTCCACATTCCGTTATATTCTATGATGATTCGTTCTGGTTTGTGCTTCTTTTCTAGCTCAAGTAAATACGAAGTATTAAACTTTTCTTCCTCATCTATCATCTCAATTACCGCACTACTCTTTTTGAGTAAAGTCGCGTCATACTCTACTTCACCCTCTTCGCAAAGTATAATTAGAGTCTTACCCTTTGTTTTAAAATAAGGCTGTGCCAATGTATACGTAATAAATTCTGTTTTCCCACTTTCTAGGAAACCATTAATCATAAAAACTGCTTTCATTTATAAACCATGCCTTTCTTACTTAAATAATTTAGCCAGTTTACTTTCATCTAGCTTAGAACCAATAACACAAACCTTTCCAGTTACCTCAGGCCTTCCTGTTCTAACATTTTTTTCACCTGGTACATAATCAAAATAAATCCATGTGCCATCTACCGCTGGCACCATTCCTTTTGCACGTAGTACCATTCCAAATTCTTCTGCTTCAATGCTATTAAGAATCTGCATAACTTCTGCTTCTGAATACACGGCTGGTGATTCTTTTCCCCAGCTTGTAAAAACTTCATCCGCATGGTGATGTCCATGTCCGTGATGGTCATGGTCATGGCAGCCGCAGTCACAATCTTCATCGTGATCATGGTGATGCTCGTGGTCGTGACAGCCGCAGTCGCAGCCTTCTCCATGGTCATGTTTGTGGTCAGATTTGTGGTCAGATTTGTGGTCACTTTCGTGGTCAGATTCGTGGTCATGATGGTGATGCTCATGGTCGTGGCAACCGCAGTCGCAATCCTCGCCATGGTCATGATGATGCTCATGGTGATGTTCGTGCTCATGGTCATGGCAGCCACAGGTACATTCTTCTCCATGGCTGTGATGATGCTCATGGTGATGTTCTTCCTCTTCTAGCATGTCCTGCATCATTGCTTTTATGTTTCTTACACCTTCTATTGTTTCTAAAATATCCTTGCCTTCAACATTATCCCAAGGTGTAGTTATAATGGTTGCATTCTCGTTATACTTGCGGATAAGACCTAGGCATTCTTCTAACTTCTCTGCTGTCATTTTTTCTGTACGGCTCAGTATAATGGTTCCTGCATGAGCAATTTGATTGCAAAAAAACTCACCAAAGTTTTTGATATACATTTTGCATTTTGTTGCATCTACAACTGCAACTGCAGAATTAACTTCTACATCCATAGTAGTTGCTACATTTTCAACTGCACTTACAACATCAGACAGCTTTCCTACGCCTGATGGTTCGATTAGTACACGCTCTGGTGTATATGTTTCGATTACTTCCTTTAAGGATGTCCCAAAATCACCTACTAAAGAGCAGCAAATACAGCCTGAATTCATTTCTTTGATTTCAATTCCTGCATCCTTTAAAAAACCACCATCTATGCCTATTTCCCCAAATTCATTTTCAATAAGTACCACTTTCGTGTCAGCTAGCGCTTCTTTCAATAATTTCTTTATTAATGTTGTTTTTCCTGCACCTAAAAAACCAGATACAATATCTATTTTTGTCATTTTCTATTTCTCCTTTATATTTCGCTATTTTCTCATTCTCTACCCATTTGCAGGTTATGTCAATACGGTGGAATGATAAAATTTCTCTAAAGTCTTTGCTTGGCTGTAAGAAAATAAAGTTCCTATGAGCAGACGCTCTTACTTAAACAGATAAATATTTATGCTTTTCTAAAATATTTTGTTCGCCTGTAAGAAAATAAAGTTCCTATGAGCAGACGCTCTCGCTTGATGAAAAAGCGTAATGGTGCATAAGCGCCTAAACCACAGGCGCTAAGCACCAACGTTTTCCAACACTGCTCTTACGGAAGCTTTATTTTCTCACAGCCATCAACAAGAGCATTTAGGAAAAGCATATATTACTCTAGCTATCTAAGCATTTAACCTCCTTAAGGAATCTTTATTTCCATACAGCAATGTACAAAATTCTTTAGAGAAATCAATATAGTAAGGCTGAATGCTTTTTTGTTAAAGAAATTTAATTGTCTTTTGATGATGGGCTGTTTGAATCCGCTGGTGCTTAAATCTGGTATTGTCAGATTTTATGCACCACTGCGCGATTCATCCAAGCGAAAGCGTGCCCATAATAAAAGTACAATTAAATTTCTTAATAGAATAAATCACCAAATCCAATCCGCCTTCTTTGCTTCGGTCTCTATAAGTACAAGTGGTATCACTGCTATTTCACCATCTGCTGTTCCTCCTGATAGGATGCCCAAGAAATGTGCCTCTAAGTCAAAAATACCGCTTCCTGACATTCCTCCATATGTGTTTGGTGCTTTGCACCAAAGCATATGATACCCAAAATCCTCCATATATATCCAACTGCTTTTTACTGTTGCATCTTGTTCTACATATTTTCCATCAAGGTATCCGCATATAAGGATGGAACTTTCCGTATCTAATAAGTCATAGTAGCTAAGCTCTTCCTCTACTTGGCTACCTATCATTTTCTCTGGAAGTTCAATTTCTAAAAAGGCTAAGTCATAGGAACTAGAGATGTATGCATTCTCTACTAGGCATGCTTCTTCAAAAACCTGTATTTCTTTGGGTGTTGTTTCTCCAATTATGTGTGAAGCCGTAAGTATAACAGCCTTTTGGCCTTCAAGCTTCCATATAACTGCTTGACCACTCCCAAAATCACTTTTAATGGGCAACAATGCCTGATTAAACCCATTTTTTTGAGGCTCTTTTTTATAAGAACCCCAAATGAAAAAAAGAATAGTCAGAGCTATTAAAATTATGAATAGTATCATAAGAAAAAGATGCGTTTTTGTATGTTTTTTATGCTTCACGCTAATCCTCCACAAAAAGATCTTTTTACAGACAAACCGCTCATAGAACTTTCATTCTAAAAGCGGTTTTGTCATTAAAAGATTATCATTCTTTTTTCTATAAGCAAAACGATAAGCCGGGTTATGTCTTGAATAATCATCTATCTAGCACTATTGTTACCAATAGCGTCGAGCGACCTACCTAAAAACAGATCGGGCAAATCTATTGTTTCTAATTGGTCTTGCTTCGGATGGGGTTTACATGGCTCTACCTGTTACCAGGTAGACGGTAGTCTCTTACACTGCCTTTCCACCCTTACCAACCCCAACAAAAGTTGGGCTAGCAAGTTGCATACGCAATTTGTTAAGTTGGCGGTATATCTCTGTTGCACTAGCCTTGGAGTCGCCTCCACCGGACGTTATCCGGCATCCTGCCCTATGAAGCCCGGACTTTCCTCACCTGTAGCCTTACGCTACAGCCGCGATTATTTATTTTACTTATAGAACTTGTTCATTTTAGCACATGTTGTTTTTTCTGTAAACCTTGGGTTTGAACTTAACGACATTCAAACCCAAGGTTAGCTTATCATATTTATTCTGTCTTAAATACTTCGATTCCAGCTTTTAGACCCTTCATATTCTCATCTAATACATCTGCGGTGTCTTTTAGTTCACCAACATGAGATAGAAGTTTTTCTGCTGTATCATTTACTACTGCTGCCGCTGCTGCGGTTTCTTCGATAACTGCAGAGATGTTTTCAATTGCTTGTAAGGTTGCTGCACGTCCTGCATCTGCCTTTTCGGTATTGTTAGCAATTTCTTTCATCTGTCCAACTACCTGCATCATATCACGCTGCATGCCTTGGAAAGAAGACTTAACTTCTTCAACAGCCTGTGTCTGTAATTCTACAATCGCTTTGGCCTGGTTTGCATTTTCAACGCTAGTAGAAGTTTGTGTACGGATACCCTCTACTGTCTTTTGAATTTCTGCTGCTGCCTGTGCAGAACCATCTGCTAATTTTCTAATCTGGTCTGCAACTACGGAGAAGCCTCTACCTGCATCACCAGCCCTTGCTGCTTCAATAGAAGCATTCAGTGAAAGTAGATTGGTTTCTTCAGAGATTGAGTTAATCGTATCAACAAAGCCCTTAATTTGCTCAAATTCTTTTTGAAGTACATTGATGCTTTCGCTAACCTTTTCTGTCATATCTGTTGTTTCATTAGCTCTAGTTCCTAGGATAGCCATTGTTTTAATGCCTTCGTTAATCTGATCACCCGTCTGATTTACCAGCTTTTCAATATCTTCTACTCTTTGACTGATAAGCTGAATCTCTTCTGAAAGCATGTCTGTCTTTTGTAAACATTCCTGTGCATTTTGAGCTTGAATATTCATACCTTCATGAATCTCACCAATTGCACTTGTTATATTTTCAGAGTAGTCATTAATAACCTCTGATGCAGCTGTAACTGCATGAGTTGATTCTTCCATCTTAACGGTTGAATTCGCTACCTTTAATACTAAGCCTTTGGTATTTGATACCATGTTATTCATACTTCCAGCAAGCAGCGAAAATTCATCTACTCCTTTATCCTTTACGCGGATGGTTAAATCGCCTTCTGCCACCTCTGACATAGATTTCATCATACGTTTCATGCTTTTTCCCATCTTCATAGAAAGGAAAATGCCTACTAAAACTGCCACGATACTTGCTATAATTACCATTATTATGGTAACATTTTTAATTTCGATTGCCTGAGCAATAACAATACTTTCTGGAACTAGTGCACAAATATTGAAGGTTCCCTTTGCAGAACCACTATATAGGAATATATATTTTGTTCCATCAACAACTACATTTGCCTGACCTTCTGTTTCCTCAGAAGCAACTGCGTCTAGATAAAAGTCTTTGTCGGCAAAAAAGCTTTTTTCCTCTGTACCTGATAAGGATTCTTTTCCTGAAGTCGTTACAAGGCCTACAATACTTCCTTCACCAAAATCAATACCATTTAAAACCTGCTGAATTTTTTTATTTTTCATATCCACGATAACATATGCATTATTACCATTGGACTGAATTACATAAGACATAATCGTCTCTTCTGGTTTTAATTTTAGTCTTTCATCAATTAAAGGATGTGTGTCAATCCAGTTTGGAACACGTCCTGTTGGATATTCCTCCTTAAAAGCATCCCTTAACTCATTATAAAAACCATCTCTATTAACGGAAGAGGTTCCTGTTGAGGTTGTTAAAAAATACATACCAGATTTGGTAATAATATGTATATCATTTACAAAAGAGTTAGACATTTTTGTAGTAGAAATCATATCATTTGCTTCATTCAAAGCACTCATCTGCTCAATTGGTTCATCTTTATATAGGCCCAAGTAATACTTTCCTAAATTATCATTGAAAGCATATTGTAGTGCTTCAACTGCTATAAATTCACAACCAAGCTCCACATACTCCACTGTCATCTGTAATGTTTCATTGGTAGAGTCCATAAATTTGCGGTTTAAACCATCTGCCGCTGTTTGATAAGCCTGAACACCAACAATAATTACAAACATTACTGGAATAATAAAGCAAATTAAAATCTGTGCTGCAATGCCAAATTTTGCTTTGTCCTGCTTCACCTTCTCTTTTACTTTTTCCACTTTTTGTTTTTGCGCTTTCTTAACTTTTTCTACCTTCTCTTTTTTTTCTTTGACGATTTTTTCTTTTTTTACTTTTAATGGTTTCATCGTTTTGTTCTTCTGTGCCATTTCTTATGTGCCTCCCTTTGTCCATTATACGTTAAAACAACTACCACCGACAAATTCCCTACAGATAGAATTATTCGGTAGATTTTCACTACTTACTCCTAAAAAGTAATCTAAAAATTTAAGTAGTCTCTTGGCTTCATAATATTCAGGCTCCCCACTGCCTATGCTAAACAAAAGCGGTTCTGCGAACTGCTTAAGCACTGCCAATTCATATATTAAAACGGAATTAAACATAGCGTCTGCGCTTTCTTGGAATGGGAAGATATTTTCCTCCTCACCTCTTCTTACACTTGGCCACATCTCTATCGTTCTTTTTGCACTAATGCCTCTCGTTCTGGCATCCCTTACCATACGTCTTAGTAACCTTCCGTCAGTGGTAGCAATTCTATTATGCTCATCTACATTTAGGCTAGTTAACGCACTTATATAGATTTTGTATTTACTTTCCTCTGGAAGAGCGTAAGACATTTTTTGATTTAGTCCATGTATACCTTCTATTACTAATACATCCTCTGGCCCTAGAGTCTTATAATTTCCTTTATACTCTCTTTGACCTTTTTTAAAGTTATAGGAAGGTAATTCCACCGTCTTACCTGCAAGTAAATCCTGCATATCCTTATTAAACTGTTCTACGTCAATCGCTTCTAAGCATTCAAAATTAAAATCGCCATTTTCAAGCTTTGGTGTTTTATCCCTATTTACAAAGTAATCATCTAATGCAATTGGGTGTGGCACCAAACCTTGGGTGCGAAGCTGTATCGACAATCGGTGTGAAAAGCTCGTTTTGCCAGATGAGGATGGCCCTGCAATCATTATAAATTTTACTCCTCCATGATTAACAATATCCTTGGCAATTTCACCTATTTTGCGTTCCTGCTCTGCTTCTTGAACCAAAATCATTTCGCTTAAATTCCCTTTACAAACTTGGTCATTCAAATCACCTACTGTGTCGATTCCAACCTTAGTTCCCCATTCGCTAGCTGATTTTAAAGTTTGAAAAAGTTTTTTTCTTGGTTCAAAGGCTTCCACTTTCATCGGGTCTTTTCTTGTTGGCAGAAGTAGCATCATGCCACCTTCATATTCCATCAAGTCAAAAGTTGAAACATATCCCGTATTGGGGAGCATATAACCATAATAGTAATCATAGTAACCGTCAATTTCGTAAACATTGACATAGGAGCTTCTTCGATAACGAAATAACTTTTCTTTATCCTTCATCCCCTTGTCTTTAAATAGTTCCATTGCTTCTGCTAATGGATATGCTCTTTTAATCAGAGGCAATTTTGCTTGCACAAGTTCTTTCATCTTATCCTTAATACGTTCTACAATGTCTTTAGATAAAACAAAATCATCATGTGGCTGAACATAAAGTCCATGTCCTATTGCGTAATCTACTCTACATTTTTGAGCATTAGCATCACCTGCAATTTCCTTAATTGCCTTATACATAAGCATAATCGCTGTGCGTACATATGTCTTATGTCCTATATCCTCTTTTAAGGTAATGAACTGTATTTCGCAGTCCTTTACAAGAGTTTTTGAAAGCTCACGTATTTTTCCATCCACCAACACGAGGGCAATCAAATTGTCATATTTTTCTTGGTATTCACCCGCTATAACTTCATAGGTAGTTCCTAAAGCAAATTCTTGTTTATTCCCTTCTATTGTTACTGTAACCACCATAACCTCCTTGCTGCGAAAAACTCTATTTAGAATATTATATATCTTCTACCATAGATAATGCAAGCTGCATATCATCCATGTCCTTTGTAATATCCTCTAGCCTTTTTTCAATGGCTTCGCGCCCTTCCTCAGTACCCCAATTACCGTTTTTCGAAAGGTTTTGTTTTATCGTTTCATAAGTCTGTAGGCTCTGTTTTAAATAGGAAATTAATACCGGATGTTTCTTTTTAAGTAGTAAGCTCCCAAACTTATCCTCCAGCCTTTGTAACTCAACTGCTTTTTCTTTCACACCTGCACTTTTACTTACCTTCATCATGGGATAATACTTTCCATCCTCAAATATCATATTCTCATCTATGGTAATATATCCTTCTTCTCGTAGGTACTTACGAAAAGCCTCAAGCTCTGACTGCGGTTGCAAAATCAGCTCCTGCATGGAATCAACCTTGTCTCTTCCTTCAGTAAGAATCTTTTGCATCAGTTTGCCACCCATACCCGCACAAATTAATGCACTTGCCTCTCCTACCTCCAAGGCTTCTAAACCATTTGATAATCTTGTTTCTATGTATTTTTGTAAGTTAAATTCTTCAATATGTTCCTTAGCGCGAAGAAGTGGTCCCTCATTGATATCCATAGCATAAACTTTAGGACTAATCTCTCTTTGCACCAAATAAATAGAAACATAGCCATGATCACATCCTACGTCTGCCACGGTGCTTCCTGGTGTCACCATATCTGCCAGCGCCTTTAAGCGTTTTGATAAATCCACCATACTTTTATCCTAATCTAAGTAATCTTTTAATTTGCGGCTTCTGCTTGGATGACGAAGCTTACGAAGTGCTTTTGCTTCAATCTGGCGGATACGTTCACGAGTTACATTAAACTCTTTTCCAACTTCTTCAAGAGTACGTGCTCTTCCATCATCTAAACCAAATCTTAAGCGAAGTACCTTCTGCTCTCTTTCTGTTAAGGTTCCAAGTACCTCTACAAGCTGCTCTTTTAATAACGTAAATGCTGCTGCGTCTGCTGGTACAGGCACATTATCGTCTTGAATAAAATCACCCAAATGGCTGTCTTCTTCTTCACCAATCGGTGTTTCTAGAGAAACTGGTTCTTGGCTTATTTTAAGAATTTCACGTACACGTTCTACTGGCATACCCATTTCTTCAGCAATTTCTTCTGGGGATGGTTCTCTTCCTAATTCCTGTAATAGCTGTCTACTGATTCTAATTAATTTATTAATGGTTTCTACCATATGAACAGGAATACGAATAGTTCTTGCCTGATCCGCAATCGCTCTAGTAATGGCTTGACGAATCCACCATGTTGCATAGGTTGAAAACTTATAACCTTTTCTATAGTCAAACTTCTCAACAGCTTTAATAAGACCCAAGTTACCTTCCTGGATTAAATCGAGGAAAAGCATACCACGGCCCACATATCTTTTTGCAATACTTACTACTAAACGTAGGTTGGCTTCTGCAAGACGGTTTTTAGCTTCTTGATCGCCTAACTCCATTTTCTTTGCTAACTCAATTTCTTCTTCGGCACTAAGTAGTGGTACTTTACCGATTTCTTTAAGGTACATTCTTACAGGATCTTCAATGCTGATTCCGTCTGGTACTGATAAATCAATGTTTTCAACATCTACTTCATCTTCTTCGATAAGAATGATTTCTTCATCATCTACATCGTCTTCTTCGGTAATACGTAAAACATCAACATTGTTTTGATCCAAGGTCTCTAATATTTTTTCAAACTGTTCTTCTTCTAACTGCATATCTGTAAAAAAATCACTAATTTCTTGATATTCCAGTACATTCTTTTTCTTTTTAGCAATATTAAGGAGGTCCTTAATCTTCTCCTCAAATTTTGCTTGTGTGTTTTCATCCATCTTCTTGGTTCCGTCCTTTCAAAAACGTAATATTCATATACTTACACTAAGGGATTGTTCGTAGTATAGCCTTAATCCAAGGAAATATGCGTTTTCCCCAATTCTTCTAAGGCTTTTTTTCCCTCAATTACTTTGTTAATTGCACTAACGTCAGATCCTAACTTTCCTGAATAATACTCATAACTATTCTTTTTTACAGAATAGAGAATGTCTCGGAACGCTCTTTCTTTTTCTTGCTTCGTGTTAATTGCCTCTAACTTTGTATTAAAAAGTGCTGCTACTTCTCTTTGCTCTTCTTCATCCTCAAACATACTAATAATGCTAGCTGGGTTATAGTTACCAGCCTTTAAATCGGCAAATAACTTTTCAGCTACCTTCGTATATAGTTCTACAGTAAAGTCCGCATGAGAAATATATTTTTCTATCTTATGATATAAAGAGGGTTCTTCTGTAAGCCATGTTAACAAAAGCCTCTGCACTTTTTTCGCATTTTCTTCTGGTGAATTCTTTGTTTGGACACCAGATTTGGGTCTTTCAATCGGTTTTGCTAGTCCTGTCTGCGCTGCATATCCAGCCACCAGCTTTCTTAAATTTTCAAAGCCAATGTCATATTTTTCAGCCACCGCCTCTAAATAATTATCTCGCTCAACCTCTATGGTAAAGCCACATAGCTTTTTGGCAATTTCTTTATGAAACTTTGTTTTGGATTCTGGATCCTTCAGATCGTAATCCTTCTTCATAATTCGAATTTCAAACAGAAAACTATTTTCTGCCTTGTCTATTCTTTCTTGAAAAGCTTCTTGCCCTAGGTTTTTAATAAAATCATCTGGATCCTTCTAGGGTTCCATACTGATGACTTTTCCAGTCAGTTCTACTTCTCGTAAAATGCCTATTGCTCTTAACGCAGCACCTACCCCCGCGCCATCACTATCATATGCAAGCAAAACATTTTCTGTATATCTTCTAAGTAAGTTAGCTTGTCCTGCTGTAAATGCCGTTCCTAGTGATGCCACTGCTTGGGTAAACCCTGCTTGATGTAAGGAAATTACATCCATATAACCTTCACAAAGAATTATGTTTCCAGACCTTGCTGTTCTTGCAAAATTGAGTCCATACAAATTACGGCTCTTATCAAAAACTGGCGTTTCTGGTGAGTTAAGGTACTTAGGTGAACCCTCTCCCATAACTCGTCCACCAAAACCGATAACTCGATGATTTACATCCTGAATTGGAAACATGACTCTGTTCCAAAACTTATCATGCATACCATACTTTTCATCGAAGCTAGCAAGTCCTGCTTCTTGAATCATTTTATCTTCATAGCCTTTTTGCTTTAAATATTGTGTCAAATCATTACTGGTTTTATTGGCAAAGCCCAGACCAAACTTCTTTATTGTTTCTTCGGATAACTGTCTTCCATTTAAATACTGGGCACCTATCTGCCCTTGTGGAGAACGAAGTTGATAGAAAAAATACTTTGCTGCTTCTTTGTTTATCTCTAAAAGCAGTGTCCTTTTATTTTCCTTTTTCTTCATTTCTTCCGTGTATTCTACCTCTGGTAGATTGACCCCAGCTCGATCTGCCAGTAATTTTATGGCCTCTGCAAAGGTATAATTCTCATAGTTCATAACAAAGGTAAATACATTTCCACCTGCACCACAGCCAAAGCAATAATACATTTGCTTGTTTCCTGCTACAGAAAAGGATGGGGATTTTTCATTGTGAAATGGGCAAAGTCCAAAATGGCTACTGCCTTTTTTCTGTAATCTCACATATCCCGATATGACGTCCACTATGTCGTTTTTCATTCTGACTTCTTCTATTATATCTTCGGGATAACGCATCTTTTCTTTATCCGTGCCAAGATTTTGGAATGTATAGCTCCTCATATAACGCAATGGCAAATCGATCTGTCATCGCACCTATGTAGTCGCAAACCACAATTTCCTTTGGCTCCCCTTCGTTTAGCATTTTTTTAAATTCCTTTGGAAGAATATCTATGTTGCTTAGGAAATGGTTATACAGGGTTACCATCAGTAGCTCCGCTTTTCCTTCTTCGCTTTTCGCCTCTGGGTTCTGATAAACTCTTTCAAACATAAACATTCGTAGCTTTCTCATTGCATCCGCAACATCTTTTGACATCAATATATCTTCTTTGTCAGAGCTGGTTGTCACGATATCATGTATGAAATGATCTAAGCGCTCTCCTGTGGTGTAACCAATTACTTCACAAATATCCTTCGGAACATCCTGTTCTTTTAAGATGCCACCTCGAATGGCATCATCCATATCATGATGAATATATGCAATTTTATCTGAAAACCTTACAATTTTTCCTTCTAAGGTATTCGGTGTACTACTTGTTTGATGATTCAAAATTCCATCTTTGACTTCATAAGTCAAATTCAAACCCAAACCACCTTTTTCTAACTTTTCTACGGTACGCACACTTTGTTTACTATGTTCAAAACCATATGGGCAAACATTGTTCAGTGCTCTTTCACCAGCATGACCAAATGGTGTATGGCCTAAATCATGACCTAAAGCAATTGCCTCCACCAAATCTTCATTTAGTCTAAGTGCTTTGGCAATGGTTCGTGCATTTTGTGATACCTCCAAGGTGTGGGTCAAACGAGTTCTATAATGATCCCCCTCTGGTGTCAGGAAAACCTGTGTCTTATCCTTTAGTCTTCTAAAAGACTTACAATGAAGTATTCTGTCTCTATCCCTTTGAAATACAGGGCGAATATCACAGGGCTCTTCTTCGCGGATTCTTCCTTTGGTGTTCATGCTTAGGGTTGCATAAGGACTTAAATATTCCTTTTCCCATTGTTCAAGGTTTTCTCGAATTGTCATATGAATCCTTTCTGCGACTCTCGCTAGCACCACTTAGTCATACTTCCTACTTTCAATATTCCGCGCCACGGTTAAAAATCCTTTATTTTATCAAGTAATTTATGGTTCGCTTTTCTAAAAAAAAAGAAATTTAATTGTTCTTTTATGATGGGTGTACTTTCGTAGTAACAAGCAATAAAAATTAAAGTTCCTTCGCGCAGTTCAACACTGCTCTACCGGAATCTTTATTTCTATTGCTACTATCCGCTAAAGTATCTCAAAACAAAAAACATTCCTTCAAACAAGAGTACCTGCTCAAAGGAATGCTATTTTATTATTACGCCTTTATTACTAAATCAATTCTTAATACCTGATTTTCAAAAACAGCCTCTATTGTTCCTCCCATTGCCTCCACCAATTGTTTACTAATATATAGGCCCAAGCCACTTCCGCCCACATTTCTAGCCTTGTCTTGCATAAAAAATTTATCAAAGATATGGTCTGTATCAATATATTCCTCTTTGGCTGGATTAGAAATAGATATGGTAACAACCTCTTTAGCAGATATATTAAAGTTAATATCGCCGTTAGTATACTTTATGGCATTTGATATGAGGTTTTGAAAGACTCTGGTAAGCATTGTTTTATCTGCAAAAGCATAGGTCACCTTATCGGCACCATCAAAATGAGGAGCAATAGACTTTTCATTAAATGCCGGATAATTTGCCAGTATTAATTCGCATAATAGTCCTGCAACATCTATTGCTTCTATCTCAGGCATATTATCCTGGGAATCGATTAACGACAGCTCATAAAAATCATTGATAAGGGTATTGCAATATGCCGTTCGCTCTAATGCAATATCAACGTAAGTCTCCACCTGGGCATTCAAGGTCTCCTTTTTTGCAAGCTGTAGATATCCCATAACGGAAGTAAGGGGCGTTCTCATATCATGGGAAATATCAGCAATAGAATCCCTTAATACTGCTGCGCCCTTTGCTTCCTTTACTTTAATCTGCTCAATGTCATCAATCATGGAGTTGATTTTTATGGTCATTTCCTCCATACTCTTATCTCCAAGTTCAATTGAAATCAACTTATTTTCATAATCATCAAGCTGATTGGTTACCTGCCTAATTTGCTTTTTTATCATAGAAAGCTTTGCCGCCAGAAAAATAACAGCGGCAGTAAGTATTGCTATCAGAAGATATTCCACCGCTGTGTACCTCCTTATTTTATTTCAGCTTTTCTAAATGTAATGTGTGTCAGCAAAGTTATAGCTACAATCATTAAAGCTGCATATATACATGACATTACAAGGGTACTAGTATAGCTATTCTGCGCTAGGCTGAAGCTAGAAAGCCGAAATACACTTGAGTCCAAAAAGTTACGCAAAATATTACAGGTTATAAAGGTGAAGCAAACAGAAACTGCAATTGCTGCGGTCGCCTTTTTTGTCAAAAAAGAAATAAAGACCACACAGCATTGCACCCCTATAATCTGAATCATTACTGTAAGTAACCAAAACAGATTGCTTAAACAAAATACACTGGTATCAAAACCATATTTTAATGAAAAGCCTCCTATCAGTGCTACTATATAGGTTAAGTGCAAAAATGTTGATGTTAAAATGACTATTATAGTTCTTGAAGCAATAATTGAAAAACGACTGTATCCAATTTTCACTTCATTATGAACCGTTCTACTACTAAAATCATTTCCTATAAACCATGCTGAAACAAGAGAAAACACAAACATAAATGATGTATCACCCACACCTGCAGCAAACATTGTATTCGTATTGTAGCTTTCATTAAATTTTAGATAGCCATAGAAAAAGCCCGCTAAAAAAAGCAATACAACTCCCGCATATAACAGCCAAAATCTTTTTATTTTAAACAATTCTACTTTTAACTGATTAATCATTATTTGCACCTCCTGTAATGGAAAGAAAATATTCCTCAAGACTTTGTTCCGATACAAATAATTCTTTTACTATGATATTATTTTTCATCAGAGCTTCTGAAACAGCTTCTGCACTATCTGTATATGAGAAAAGGTGTACCGTATCATTGTTTACCACCTTAAACTCTAAGGTCTTTAGCTCATTCTCAATTACTGTAAGACATAGGGGCAAATTATCCGTTTTTATTTGCACATACCTTCTACATTTGGCTTCAAGCTGTTCATGGGTAAGGGCGTCTATGACTTTCCCTTTATGAATAATAATGTAATCTGTAGCCAGCAAGAAAAGTTCACTAAGGATATGACTTGAAATAAACAGCGTCACATTTTTTTCTTCATTCAATTTTTTTAATATGTTACGCAAGGCAACAATATTCTTTGGATCAAGGCCGTTGACAGGTTCATCTAAAATAAGCAATCTAGGTTTTCCAATTAATGCCATCGCTATCCCAAGACGCTGTTTCATTCCCATGGAAAATGCTTTTACTTTTTTATTTCTTACGTCATATAGCTCCACTAGCTTAAGCATTTCATCACAAACCTTTTTATCTGGGTTTCCTAAAAGAATCCTCTGAAGCTCCAGATTTTGATATGCGGTATATTCTTGATATAAAGCTGGTGCTTCAATTGTACTGCCTATATACCTTCGCACCTTAGCAAGCCTTTTTTCATTCTCTTCTTCAAAAAGTGAAAATGTGCCCTCCGTTTGATAAAGCAGTCCTGTTAAAATACGCATTAGCGTAGTCTTTCCCGAACCGTTTTCACCTATAAACCCATAGATGTGTTTTTGTTTAAGCGTTATGCTCACATTGTCAAGTGCAGTAAATCCACCAAATTGTTTGGTCAGATTATTTGTCTGCAATATTATTTTTTCCATTATTAATAACCATGCCTTTCCGCTGCCTGCATACTTTGGGCCTCATGCCCAAAGTTGCGTGTGAAAAAATATTTTTCACACTGGCCTCACTTTCTGACCATAGTATATTGTTATAATTTAAGCATTTGCTTTACAAAACCTAAAGAAAATCTTAATTTATCAATCGATATCCCATTCCGTATACCGTTTCAATGTATTTTTCATCT
>JAVBUZ010000170.1:0-3671 GCA_031554725.1 Lachnospiraceae bacterium
CCTGTCATAAAGCTTGGCATGATAAAAGATTCCCTCTGCCTCTACAAGCTCTTTGTTTGTGCAAAGTTCCGCCAATATATGCTCCACTTTTTCTTTGGCAAGAACATATCTCTCACATATCTGTTGTAATGACTGTGCCCCATGATAATAGAGCATTCTTCGAACAATATGCCCTAGAGCCTTTGTGTCATTTTCCATAAATGCATTATTATACTCTGCTTCATGCTCTGCTGCAATCCAAAGCCCTGGTTCAATATATAATGCTTTTCCCTTTTCTGCTAAAGACTCTATCCACCTTGCGTCTACTATAATCTCGCCTGCACAAAAATCTCCTTCTATCATAAGCATTGTATGAAGCTGATTTTCATCTTCTGGCTGTTTCTTATTTTCAGCTAATCTCGCTAGTTCCTCTGGAGATGGTTTTATCTTTTCCATTGCTGCCAGCTCATCATAAGCTGCCTTTCGAATTCCTGGAGTAGTGGGAGCATAGGAATACATTTCTTCCGCCTCCACCTTCCATTGTAGCGGTAGCGACATGGGCGACGGTATATCTGTGTAAATCTCGCGCACCGTAACTAAGCCCGCATGTATTTCCTGAAGAAGCTGTAACACCCCATCAATATCCCACTGCTCTTCTAAGCATTCTCTACGAGTTTCTTTCATCAGAGGATGTTCCTTTAATGTGGCTAAATTTTCTAGCATCTGTGTGCTTCGTATTCGCTGTAGCCACAGAGGCTGTCTTCCTTTTTGCTTCATCCCCATCATCAAAGCTCTTCCAGCATTATACCTAAATGCAATACTAAACAAAGGTGTTTCTGGAAGTATTGCCTCTAGAATTCCTCTAACCTGCTGGGTGTCTATTTCATATAAAAGTCCTTCTGGCACACCTTCTTCACCATAGGGATAAATTAAAAAGCCATCTTCGTCATCTACACAGCCTAAATGCATTCCAACCTTTTCCTTCGCCACCTGTTGAAGCAATATGGATAGTGGTGCATTCACACATCGCCCAAAAAGAGAATGTACCATTAGCTGATGGCTTCCTGAAGAGTCTTTAAAGTGTTCCATAATTATTGTTTTGTCGTCTGGAAGTCCCCCTGTTGCTGCTATTTGTCGTTTCATAAAGTCTGCTGTAACTTCGCTAGCTGCCTCATCAAGTCCTAATTTATTTAAAGCCTCTTCCAGTTTATTCTCTCGATTTGCTTCTCCTAAATGTCTCAAAATCCTTCCAAATTCTCTGCTTGTTCTAAAGGAACGACCTTTTAACTCCCCTTTCCAAAAGGGCAGTCTCGCACCTTCCACTGGCGCCTGTGTTACAAGTACCGTATCCTTATCCTGTCCAATAACTCTCCATGCAAATGCACCTAAAACAAAGGTGTCACCTAATCTAGTTTCATAGACAAATTCCTCATCTAATTCACCAATGGTTACCCCTTCTTCATTTTTAGCGGTATAGGTACCCTTATCAGGAATCGTTCCTCCCGCAGAAACAGCAAGCATTCTACTATAGGCATCCCCGAACACTCTTTCTTGTATACGGTCATATAAAATTCTTGGTCTTACAGGAATTTCTTGACTATGTTCATAGTCGCCAGCTAACATACACAAAACGTCTTTTACTTCTTGTCTGGTGACCTCCCGAAAAGAATAGGTTCTCTGTAATATTTCCAAAACATTATCTATGGTATAGCCCTCTCCCATGGACATGGATACCAAATGCTGTGCCAATATATCCAAACATAGACGAGGTGGTTTTGCCTGTTCCACGCCGCCTCTTTTGGCTACGTCTGCTGTCATACCACAATATAGGCTTTCGGAAGCAGTACGGGGATACATATGCATAATACTTGTTTTGCCTGGATTATGTCCCGCCCTTCCTAATCGTTGCATGGTTCCTGATATGGTACGAGGGCAGCCAACCTGCAAAACCTGATCTATCTCTCCTACGTCAATTCCTAGTTCCATGGAGGATGTTGCACATAATAGCCTAAGCTTTCCTGCTCTTAAATCCTGCTCCACTTCAAAACGCTGTTCTTTCGATAAGCTACCATGATGTACTCTTGCAAAGTCTTTGCCTCCCAATAAATTTACATAATAAGCTAACTTTTCTGCATATCTACGCCCTTCGCAAAATGCAATGACACTTACCGTTCCCATACATTTGTCATAGACGGCCCTTCCCAAATCCTCCCATATAGGGTCTCTTCGTTTCTTGCCGCCTCTTGCCATAACTCCCACAACTTCAATCTGAATCTTTTTTTCCATAACAGGGGCAACAATCGTTACCTCTTCTGGTGCCAAATACTTTGCTGCCAGATCCAAAGGCTCTATGGTAGCCGAAAGCCCTATGCGCTGAAGTGGGCTTTTGACTAGCATGTCTAATCTGGCAACGGAAAGCATTAAATGAGCCCCTCTTTTGGTGTCTATCAAAGCATGTAACTCATCCAAAATAATAACGCTTGCTGTTTTTAGTATTTTCTGTCCGCCCTTTCCTGTAAGCATCAAATAAAGCGATTCTGGTGTAGTAATTAAAATATGAGGGGGATGCTTTATCATTCTTTGACGATCTTTTTGAGGAGTATCACCGGTGCGGATTGCTACTTCTATAGGAGATTCTTCTCCCTCCACAAGCATACCTTCTAATGGTTTTTTTAGATTTTCTCTAATATCTCCTGCTAAGGATTTTAAGGGCGAAATATAGATTACTTGTAGCTCTTGCTTTAGCTGACCAGCTCTTGCCTCTAGCATTAATTTATCTAAATAAAACAAAAAAGCAGACAAGGTCTTACCGGTTCCAGTAGGAGCACTCACAAGTGTGTGATTTCCCATCGCAATCGATGACCATGCCTGTTTTTGAACTTCTGTAGGACCTTCAAATGTAGAGTTAAACCAGCTTTCTGTTTGCCTTGAAAAAAATTGTTTCTTCATCCTATATTTAACTCCTTTTTGCGTTTCAAAGAACTAATGTTCTGCTTAGTATATCATTCTCCACCTTAAAACGCAATGTTATTACATAAAAAATGGAGTTAGGATTCATATCCTAGCTCCATTTTTATGTAATTTAATGCTTACTATTTACTCAAATCTCTTGGTGTAATAACATCACTTTCCGTGTTTGGCCTTACCGTTATGGTAATCACGCCTGCTTTTGAATATCTGCCTAAGTCCTTTAGTCGCTTCACTTCATCTATCTGACTTTCCACATTTATAAGTGGCACTCCTAAAAGCCTTAAGAATACGGATTTCTCAGGAGCTGCTGCTCCTTCCGTCGGTACCTTTTCAATCAATAGATTTTCTGCGTCTGCTGCGTCTTCTACATTTTCTTCCTTCACGGATAAATCTACACCTTCGATTAAGGAACTGGTATTAAAGTCTACATAGACATCTGCATTGGAGTGGTTAGCTATTATGATTTCATTGTTTCCATTTTCGTAGCCCTCGGCTCTCCAAACGTCCACCTTTTCTCCATCGTATGCATGCTTCTGGGCATCCCACTGTCTTCCTGTTTCAAAGTCAAATACCATGGCTCCCCAAGTAATATCAATCTTGTATACCGCATCTGCACCTTGACGAATCTTTCCTAAGATATCCACATCACCACTATTATACTTGGCTCTCGTATCCTCTATGGATATTTCATTGATAACCACTCCATAGGTTGAAAACTTTCT
>JAVBUZ010000191.1:0-7171 GCA_031554725.1 Lachnospiraceae bacterium
ATTATCACTTAATAAAGCACGCAGAGCAAAGGCATTTTTTATTAATTTTTGATGTGGACAAATTTAAAAGTATAAATGATACCCTAGGACATTTAGCAGGAGATAATCTCATTAAAGTAATTGCCGGTGAGCTTAGGAAACAATTTGAAGATATTGCGTTCATTGGACGTTTAGGTGGAGATGAGTTTTCAGTGTTTATTCCTAACGTAAAAAATATGACGGAGATTAATAAAAGAGTGGACCGTTTCTTTAGAAATATAGATATGGTACAAGTAAACGAAAATGTAAAAATATCCATATCCTTAAGTGGTGGTATGGCAGCAGCGCCTTATGAGGGGAAAGATTTTGAAGGACTTTATAATGTAGCAGATAACAAAATGTATCATGCGAAGGAAGAAAAAGGTAATAGCATTTTCATGGGAGATATATACATATAGATAAGTTTAGGCTTGGGGAAGGGCTTCTTAAATCGAAAGGTTTAAGAAGTCTTTTTCTTTAACTTATAATAAGTTGAAGAAAAAGATTGCTATAAAGAAAAAGATATGATAATATCTTTTTAATCCTAGTAAAATAATGGGGAATATATGAAAAGAGGATACGATAATGGGATATGAGATATTAACAAAGTGTTTATACGGAAATGGAGAGAAGCTAAGCTGTGACCAGTCAGGAGCAATCAGCTTTCCAATATATCAAACAGCAACATTTGCGCACAGTGAGCTTGGGGTAGGAACAGGATATGATTATAGCCGCCTGCAAAATCCTACTAGAGAGCAATTAGAGAATGTCGTAGCCTCTTTAGAAAATGGAATAGATGCGCTTGCTTTTTCAAGTGGAATGGCAGCGATAGCAACTCTTATGGAATTATTTGAGCCAGGAGATCATATCATAACGGATCATGATTTGTATGGAGGCAGCATTCGCTTATTTGGAAATATTAGTAAAAAGAATGGTTTAGAAATCACAGCAGTAGATTGTGTTAAAGAAACCATTGAAACTTACATAAAAGAGAATACGAAAGCGATTTTTATTGAAACGCCTACGAATCCGATGATGAATGTAATAGATATAAAGAAGGTGGCAGAGATTGCAAAAAACCATGATTTATTATTAATTGTAGATAACACGTTTTTATCACCTTATTTTCAAAATCCATTAGAACTTGGGGCAGATATTGTTGTACATAGCGGAACCAAGTATCTAGGAGGGCATAATGATACGATTGCAGGCTTCCTAGTTACTTCTTCAGAAAAAATATCCGAAAGGCTACGATTTTTAATAAAAACCACAGGAGCGGGACTAGCTCCTTTTGATAGCTGGCTAATACTAAGAGGTATCAAGACCCTTGCCCTTCGTATGGAAAAAGCACAGCAAAATGCTTTTCGTATTGTGGAATGGTTACAAAATCAGAAAAAGGTGACCAAGGTTTATTATCCTGGTATTAAAGGAACACCAGGACATGAAATTTGTAAGAGTCAGGCAAGAGGCTTTGGTTGTATGGTGACCTTTGAGGTGGAGTCTAAAGAGCTTGTGAAAGAGATTTTAAAGGAAGTAAAGTTAATTCATTTTGCAGAAAGTCTTGGGGGAGTGGAGACACTTATTACTTATCCAATTACTCAGACGCATGCAGATGTACCGAAGGATGTTTTGGCAGCTAATGGAATTACAGACAGGATTCTTCGCATGTCGGTGGGAATTGAGGATGAGAGGGATTTAATAGAGGAGCTGGAGAGAATTTTCTAAGGGAGAAAAAGGATGGAAGAGAAAATAGATTTTGACCAATTGATAGATAGAAATAATACAGATTGTCTAAAATATGATTTTGCGGTGCTTCGTGGGAAGCCAGAGGGTATTCTTCCTCTTTGGATAGCAGATATGGATTTTAAGGCATCGGAAAAAATTTTGGCTGCGCTTCATAGTAGGGTAGAGCATGGGGTCTTTGGCTACAGTGAGGTAAAAGAAAACTATTTTGAACCCTTGCAGAAATGGATGCTGGAAAAACATGATTGGAGTGTGGAAAGACGCTGGTTAGTAAAAACTCCTGGTGTGGTATATGCCCTAGCTATGGCAATCCAAGCGTTTACTAAGGAAGGCGAAGGTGTTCTAATTCAGCAGCCAGTGTATTATCCTTTTTCAGAAGTGATTGAAGCCAATCATAGAAGGCTTATAGACAATACCTTGAAGCTAGGTAGTGATGGAAGGTACCACATGGATTTGGAGGATTTTGAAGAAAAAATCGTGGAAAATAAAGTGAAGCTTTTCATTTTATGCAATCCCCAAAATCCCGTTGGCAGGGTTTGGAGTAAAGAGGAGCTTCTAAAAATAGGAGATATTTGCATAAGACATGATGTTCTAGTGGTAAGTGATGAAATTCATCAGGACTTTGTGTTTGACGGAAAGCATCAAGTTTTTGCCAATTTAAGCCAGGAGCTTAGAGAAAGAACGATTACCTGTACCTCACCAAGTAAAACCTTTAATTTAGCAGGCCTTCAAATCTCTAATATTTTTATACCAAGTAGAGAGCTACGACATCAATTTAAAGATAGAATAAATGCTTCTGGATACAGTCAGTTAAATACTCTGGGCCTAACAGCATGTGAGGCGGCGTATAGATATGGGGATAGCTGGCATAAAGAGCTTATGAAGTATCTTCGTGAGAATTTAAGCTTCCTAAGAGAATTTCTTGCTGTACATATTCCTCAAATAAAGCTAATAGAGCCGGAGGGAACATATCTTGTATGGCTGGATTTCAGGGAGCTCTCATTATCGGAGGCAGAAAGAGAAGAACTTATTCTAAAAAAAGCAGGCCTGTGGCTTGATAGTGGAGCCATCTTTGGAGATGCAGGAGAAGGCTTTGAGAGGATAAATATTGCCTGCCCTAGAGCAACTTTGGAAGAAGCACTAGTGAAGCTTGAGAAAGCAATTAATGAGCATTTTGCAAATGTATAACAATGCTTTTGGTATATTTAGAGGATAGATTGCAATTCATAATTTCAAAGGTTCCATCATATCTATTTATAATTTCAAAAATCATCATTAACCCAATACCACTCCCGCCAGTTTCGGCGTGGGTGGTTATTTTTTGTTTGCCCATATTTTCAAGAACTTCTTTCGTGAATGGTTTTCCACTATCAGAGATAGAGATTACAAGGGTAGAGCTTTCGTGAGCAATACTGAGCATAATGCTTTTTTCTTCTTCTGTTCGAACTGCAATAAGTGCATTCTCACATAAATCACAAAGTAGGGTATTTAAGTCATTTATAGATATTTGAATGTTATCTAAAGCATCTTTGTTTATATCAAATTCAAAATTGATATTCTCTTTTTCCCCCCTATCGTAGTATAAGCTGAAGATAGCATTTGTGGAAGCGATACCACAGAAAGAATTACTTTTATTAAACTGTTCTGCTAGTGAATATCTCTCATCTAATAGAACTTCAAGCTGAGCCTGCAAAGCCTGTATTTTATCAGTTTCACCATATTCTTTTATAAGATTCAGGATGGATAGCTGCATAACAGGCAAAATTTTGTTGTCCTTATGTATTTGCTTTGCAAGCAAGTCGTTATCTGTTTTGCACTTTTCGAGGGTTTCGGTTATGTCTGCTATTTCTTGGGTTAGGGAATGGATTTTATTTATCCTATGGTTTTTTAAATACATTTGTCCAATTTTTGTGCTGAGTATAAAAAGAAACGTAATACAAAGTACGATAATAGAAAATGCCGGAACAAGATAACTAACATTTTGAGGAGAAGCATTGTTAAAAAAAGAGACAATAATTAGTACAGCAATACTAATATATAAAAGTGCATTAATATCTCGATTTTGAACTAGAGCTTGAAATCCAGATATAATCCGTTTACTTTTAAACAATAAGAAACAAAAATAATTTTGTGCTATACCAACTATTATGTATAAGATGATATCTATTATATTGGGGTTATTTGAGTATCCTAATTTTTTTATAACAATAAAGATAAGCGGAGAAAGAATAAAAAGCGATAAAATAAATAAAAGAAAACCAATGGATGAAGAAAAAATGGCTAAAAGAAGTGAAGTATTTAGCGGTTGCTTTAATCTGAAAAAAATAAAACCGAAAGAAATTAATACAATAAAAAATATGCTTAAGCTGGAAGAGAAGTTTCTTATATAATAAATGATATAACAACTAAGTAAAGAATAACAAGCGCTAAAAAACCTATTTTTCAAGGAAATCTCTGAAAGAAATATTTTTGATACAAAATAGAAGCTGCAAAAACATATAAAGAAATATTTTATTAATGTAATAATCATAGACATACCAACTTTCTACAAAAAAGCAACAAAAACCAACACTTTTATGGCCATAAAATCAAATTTAGAAAAACCCTCCCCTTTTGTAGGATAAAAGAAAAAGGGGAGGACAAGATTATGTGGGAACTAATAAAGTGGATTATAGTAGCAATAAATCTTTAGTATTCATTTTTTAAGAGGTTTGCGTAGTAATGAATGAACTCAGTGATTGTAGGCATACCCTTATCAGAGCTTATTTTTCCTGTATAATATTTTAAAAGAACATCGATTTCAGTTGTTCGCCATGCCCTATTCACAGCAGTTTGCATAGCTCGTTCGACGCTACTTTCTGTTTTTTGATGTTTGGCCCCAATGTTGTCACATATGTTATAGGTATCACCCTCGTAGACCAGCATAATGGCATCTGCTAGGTAATGGTAGCCCTTTACCTTAGGACTGATTCCGACTAGGTCTAGTTGTGCGTAAATGCGGCTAGTGAGGCGTTTTGACTTTTGTATAGGTGTTTCGACTACTATAGCATTTGTTACCGAATTATTTAGTATTATGTCTGACATGGTATGTAATAAATCTACAACTTTTTTTTCACTATAACCGTCTTCGTGCTTATACATGATAAAATCTGCACCTAAGGTACGTGCCATCTCATATGTGACAGCGCTAGAGTTATTTGTGGTTACAAGAAAATAAGGAATCATAGGAAGCTGTAATTCCTTTATTCCACGTAATACTTCAAGGCCATTTCCACCACCAGCATGTAGTTCTAAATCTAAAATAACTGCATGTGGCAAATGGTCTTTGATAAGTTTAATTGCATGCTTTGAATTGTTGGTAATGCCTTTAAGATTTAAAATGGATTGATCATCCATTAGGCGTTGAAAATTGTTGCAGATAGTAATATCGTCTTCGATAATTATTACTCTTAATTGTTTTTCCAAAAGAATCACCCCCATGATAATTAAATTATATTACATAAAGCAACAAAAAGCAATGAAAGTCAATACCGCAAAGCAAGTGTTTTTTGACGAATTTTAGGATAATGTGTAATTATTAAATATGATTAAAACAAGCGGTACAAATGTAAATCTTGACCACAGAAAAAAGTCATGCTAAGGTAAAATAGAGGATACGTGCTTTCTGTTTGTAGCGAGATACTTGTAAGCGGTTTTAGTCACATAGGGGGTGCATTGCCGTTGTACAGGTTTTTGAACAGAAAATATTGTAACTGTTAACCGTTTTAATTGTGGAAAGGAAAAAATATATGGGAAAAAAAGTTATAGCAATTGTAATGGCAGTATTTATGATGAGCGTGCCAATGGCATCAAGCGCAGCGGCAGCGGCAGTGCATGATCATATATATGATAGGAATGCAAATTATTATTTATATACAGTGCAGGATGGTACTTACACGCATCAATATATAACTGGGTATTTACCTGGATCAACCACTGTTACATATGGAACGTGTACAGTAATATGTGAAATAGAGTATTATGGTCATAAATGTACTACAAGTGGTTGTTATGCATGGGTTGACGCGGAACCAAGATACACATATACACATGGAAAATGTGGGAACTAATAAGTAGATATTCAAAAATCTCCCCCTGGAAAACCAAGGGGAGATTTTTGAATAAGGGTTAGAAAGGTTATAAGGTAAAAGATGAGAAAGAAATATATGCGAAAAATTCTCTGCGTTTTATTAGGGATTTTATGTTTTGCTTTTTGCAGCTGTACTCAAATGGAAAAGAATGAAAAAGAAGGAGAAGCTAGAACATCACAGAATGTAAGCTTCAAAGCAACAATAAAAAGCATAACCCTACCAAGTCAAATGCATAATTACACTTTTGCTAAAACCAAGTCTAGTTTAAACATGGCGGTTACAGGAGAGGGACTAGAAAATGAATGGATCATATTAAGTTTTGAGAAAGCGGAGCTCTGGCAACCAGGAAGCTCTCTTTCTTATGCTCAAAATACTCTTGAAATTCCAGATGGGCAATATATGCTAGCTTTTTTTGAAGGAAAAGTTGATACGCTATTAGGAATAGATCAAAAGCTAAATACAGAAAATATTGAGTATACTTTATGCGAA
Organism: Lachnospiraceae bacterium; assembly: GCA_031554725.1. Taxonomy (GTDB): domain Bacteria; phylum Bacillota; class Clostridia; order Lachnospirales; family Lachnospiraceae; genus JAVBUZ01. The sequence continues at coordinate 6,381 of JAVBUZ010000191.1, forward strand.
TATACAGTAGATGGAGAACTAACAAAAGAAACAGATATTACGGAAATATGTCTTAATGTAGGTGATGGAGATCTGTTTTCGGTTTTTAAAGAAGCAGTGGATGAACAAGGAAGAATATATTTGCAGACTTCGGGAAAGAAAAATAGTTTGCTTGTTTTAAACGAAAATGCAGAGCTAATATGTACGATAAATGCAGAGAATATGCTACTTTTTGGTTTGACGGCAATAGGAGACACTGTATATGGAGTAGGACAAAAGCAGGGAACAGATACCCTTTATAAAATAAATGTAGAAAAGCAAGTATTAGAGGAGATAACCACCATACCAGAAGGAAGAGGAAATACAAAGATTGTTGGAAGTGAAGACGACCTTATCTGGTATAGCGATTATGTAGGAGTAAAAGTCTATTCCCTAGATACAACGGAAACAAAAATAATCTATGAATGGGCAGATATAGGGCTTGCGGGAAATGATATTTCCTATGTGTTCTTAGAGGCTGGAAATCGTTTTGGAGCAGCATTAAAGCGAACAGGGGAAGAGGTCGAATTAAAGATTGCCTTAATACGTGAGAGCGCGCAAGGGACAGAAGAAAACAAGTTGGAAGAATTCACAAAGCAAAGGATAATTCTTGCAGATGGAAAGTGGAATACAATGCTAATGAAGCAGATAGCTGGTTTCAATGCATCTAATGATACCTATGAGGTAGTTGTTGAGGAGTATGACTCACAGGAGAGGATTCTTACAGAAATTATGGCGGGCAAGGGTCCAGATATTTTGAGGCTCTCTGACGT
>JAVBUZ010000205.1:0-2801 GCA_031554725.1 Lachnospiraceae bacterium
TTATTTACCAACCAGACTCTATGTGTAATTTCATCTGGTGATACAAAGTCATAAACTGGAGCTTCCTTCTTTGCTTGTATAACCACATTTTGCAAGGTATCGTTATCTCTGTATGCTAAAAAAATCGGGCCTGTCTGTGCATTACATGTATCCACGTGACGAATACGATCCACTTCTTTATCTGCTCTTGTATTTTCATGTTTCTTAATAATATTATTATTGTAATCGTCAATTGATGCACAAGCTACAATTCCTGTTTGAGAACGACCATCCATCACCTGTTCATATAGGTAAAAGCAAGGCTTTTCTTCTTGGATGAAGTCTCCCTTTTCAATTCGCTCCCATAGCAAGCTTGATGCCTTTTCATATACACAGTCTGCATAAGTATCAACGGTGTCCGGAAAGCTTGTTTCTGCACGATCAATTGCCAAAAACGATAGTGGCTCTTTTCCAACTTCCTGCGTTGCTTCTATTCTATTATATACATCATAAGGTAGTGCAGCTATTTTCCCTTCCAATCCTTCTTTTGGGCGGTATGCCTTAAACGGTCTGATGTTTGCCATAATGTTCCTCTTTCTTAATATAATTTTTCTGAAAATATTATAATCTGTATAGAATTATTTTATCAAATATCCCTATACATCACAAGCATGAGGTGCTAAAATAAAATATAATTAGCACTAAACTAATTATAATATCCAAAGTAATGAAAAGCAAGAAAAGGAAGTGTATATTTATGACAGCTGAAAATCAGAAAATATTGGAGAGAATTAACGCATATGCAGAAAAAGTACTTGGTGATATTAATCCTCAAGAGGTTCCAGTCTCTTATCAACTAGAACAGTTAAAGCCTATTATGCAAGAAATTGCTAAGGAAGAAAATAAATCCTTAGAAGAAATCTTTATTTTATATATGGACCTAACAAGTGAAGCTTCTGTCAATCTACAAAATAAGCTAAAAACAGACATGGCAGACCTATCTGACGGTGATAATCCAATTATGTTCTCATAGGAGCCATACCATTTGTGCGAGCCAATTAGCGTATATTAAGAAGAGCCTAGCATTACTTATGCTAGGCTCTTCTTAAATGTGTCGCTGCCGAGCGACATATTATTACTTCACTACACGAACTCTAAATACTCCTTCAATAGAAGAAAGCTTTTCAACAATATCATTTGTTGCAGGAGATTCGACATCTAACATAGTGTAAGCTACATCTCCTTTTGATTTATTCATCATATCACTGATATTGATTCCTAAATCACCAAAGCATGCTGTGAATTTTGTAATCATATTTGCAATATTCTTGTGGAAAATGGCAATACGTCCTGCATTGGTACAAACTCCCATATCACAAGCTGGGTAGTTTACACTATTTACAATATTTCCATTTTCTAAGTAATTCATCATTTGCTTTACAGCCATCTTTGCACAGTTATCTTCTGACTCTTCTGTAGATGCTCCAAGGTGAGGAATTACGATACAGCCTTTTTGTCCTGCAGTTGTAGGATTTGGGAAATCTGTAACGTATCTATGAATCTTTCCACTTTCTAAGCCCTTAAGTACATCTGCTTCGTTAGCAAGTAAGTCTCTTGCAAAGTTTAATATCACAACGCCATTTTTCATTTTTTCAATAGCAGCTACATTAATCATTCCTTTTGTTGCGTCCATTAAAGGTACATGAATAGTGATGTAATCACAGTTTGTATAAATGTCTTCTACATTAATTACATGCTTTACGTCACGGCTTAAGCTCCAAGCTGCATCTACAGATACATATGGGTCATAGCCATATACTTCCATTCCAAGATGTTTTGCTGCATTTGCAACCTTAACACCAATAGCACCAAGACCAATAATACCTAATTTTTTACCGAAAAGTTCTGTTCCACCAAAATTTGCTTTCGCTTTTTCTGCTGTTTTTGCAATATCTGCATCTGCCTGATTTTCTGTTACCCAGCTAATACCACCAATAACATCTCTTGCTGCTAAAAGCATACCTGCAAGAACTAATTCCTTAACACCATTTGCATTTGCTCCTGGAGTATTAAATACAACAATTCCTTTTTCAGCGCATTTTTCTAGTGGAATATTATTTACTCCAGCGCCTGCTCTTGCTACTGCAAGCATTTTTTCAGGAAGCTCCATCTCATGCATAGAAGCACTTCTTACTAAAACACCTTCTGCATCTGCAATTTCTTTTGTCACCTGATAGTTATCAGTAAATTTATCTAGTCCAATATTTGAAATTGGATTTAAGCAATAATAATTAAACATTTCTATCTCTCCTATGCCTTATGCATTTTTTTCTTCAAAATCTTTCATGAATGCTACTAATTTTTCAACACCTTCGATAGGCATAGCATTGTAAATACTTGCTCTCATACCGCCAACACTTCTGTGACCTTTTAGGTTAACAAAGCCTGCAGCAGTTGCTTCTTTTACAAATTTCGAATCCAATTCATCGTTTCCTGTAACAAAAGGTACATTCATTAATGAACGATCCTGTGCACGAACTGTTCCTTTAAACATTTTGCTTTCATCTAAGAAATCATAAAGAACTTTTGCTTTCTTCTCGTTATATTCTTTCATAGCTTCTAAGCCACCACGTTGTTTTAACCATTTGAAAACTTTTCCACAGATATAAATACCATATGAAGGTGGTGTATTATACATAGATTCATTTTCATCATGAATTTTGTATTTTAACATGGTTGGAGTTCCTGGAAGTACATCCTCTGTAATTAAGTCTTCACGAATAATTACAATAACTACACCTGCTGGTCCAATGTTCTGTTGA
>JAVBUZ010000101.1:0-6835 GCA_031554725.1 Lachnospiraceae bacterium
TTTAATGTTTAAATATCGTTATGCAGATGGTATGGTAGGAGGAGCATGTCATTCTACCGCTGATACATTAATACCAGCAGTTCAAATATTAAAAACGGCACCTGGCGTTAAGCTTGTATCTGCATTTTTTGTAATGGATACACAGTTTAAAGACCAAGGAGATAATGGTACCTTTATTTTTGCGGACTGTGGACTAAATCAGGATCCTACAGCAGAAGAGCTAGCAGCGATTGCAGAAAGCTCTTCAAGAAGTTTTAAAGCATTAATTGGTCCGAAACCAGTTATTGCTATGTTATCTCACTCTACAAAAGGAAGTGCAAAGCATGCCTTAGTAGACAAAGTGGTAGAAGCAACGGAAATTGCAAGAGAACAGTATCCTCATTTGACCCTTGACGGAGAGTTACAGACAGATGCTGCGTTAGTACCTTCTGTTGCAAAATCAAAAGCACCAGGTAGTCCTGTAGGTGGTAAAGCCAATGTGCTTATTTTCCCTAACCTAGATGCAGGCAATATCGGATATAAATTAGTTCAAAGACTTGGTGGAGCAGAGGCTTATGGTCCTATGCTTCAAGGTATTGCAAAACCGGTTAATGATTTATCTCGTGGATGTTCATGGGAAGATATTGTTGGTGTAGTTGCGTTAACGGCCGTTCAGGCACAGTTGGTATAATCGAAAGGATAATGGTATAAAAATATGAATATTTTAGTAATAAATTGTGGTAGCTCATCTTTAAAATTTCAGTTAATTGATGCAGAAACAGAAAATGAAATTGCAAAAGGTCTCTGTGAAAGAATTGCAATTGATGGCAGTCAGCTAGTATACGCTCCAGCAGGTGGAGAAAAAGAAAAAACACAGATACCTATGGCAAACCATACAGATGCGATTCGCTTAGTTCTTGAAGCGTTAACAAATGAAAAGACAGGTGTAGTAAAAAGCCTTGATGAAATCGGTGCAGTAGGACACCGTATTGTTCATGGTGGTGAAAAGTTTGCTGAGTCAACAATTATTACAGACGAAGTAATTGCTGCAATTGCAGAATGTAACGATTTAGCGCCTTTACACAACCCAGCAAACTTAATTGGTATTGCGGCATGTAAAGAATTAATGCCAAACACACCTATGGTAGGTGTATTTGATACAGCTTTCCATCAGACGATGCCAGACGTAGCATATATGTATGGTATTCCTTACGAATATTATGAAAAATACAAAATTAGAAGATATGGTTTTCACGGAACAAGTCACTCTTATGTTTCAAAAAAAGCAGCAGAGGTTCTTGGAAAGAAATATGAAGATTTAAAGATTATCGTATGTCACTTAGGAAACGGCGCAAGTGTTTCTGCGGTTAACTGTGGTAAATGTGTAGATACTTCTATGGGACTTACACCACTTGAAGGTTTGATCATGGGAACAAGATCGGGTGATATTGACCCAGCGATCATTGAGTTTATTGCTCATAAAGAAAATAAAAATATTGATGAAATCATGAATATCTTAAATAAAGAATCAGGTGTATACGGACTTTCTAACAAATTGTCTTCTGACTTTAGAGATATTGAAGAAGAATATTTTAAAGGAAATGAAATTGCAGTTAGAACATTAGATACCTTCTCATATCGTGTTGCAAAGTATATTGGTGCTTATACCGCAGCAATGAATGGTGTTGATGTAATCTGCTTTACTGCTGGTGTTGGCGAAAATGGGCCTCTTATCAGAAGTACAGTTTGTGATAAATACTTAGGGTATTTAGGAATCAAGGTTGACGAAGATGCAAATCAAAAACGTGGTTTAGATATTGCTATTAGCACACCAGATTCAAAGACAACAGTAATGGTTATTCCTACAAACGAGGAATTAATGATTGCGAGAGAAACCAATAGACTAGTTAAATAATATTTTTATTTAGATAAACAGCTACTTGCATTAATGCAGGTGGCTGTTTTATGTTGTGAAAGTTAAAAGGAATAATAACACTTGACGATTGATAAAATATATTGTATCATGATGATATCAAAATGATATCAAATATGAGGTGAAGCGTATGGAAAATTTAGTGAACAAAAATATTAAAGAAAAAGAAATAACCAAGAAAAATGGTGGAGTAATGCTTTTGGTGTCTACAATAGCACTATTTGCTAGCATTGCAGTCTTCGTGTATGGAATTGTACTCTTGGCAACAGAGGTGTTTGTTGTGGGAGGTGTTTTATTAGGCATAGGAACAATAGCTATGATTGCTGCAATCATGTTATTCTGTGGCTTACATATTGTAAATCCCAATGAAGCAATAGTATTTACCTTGTTTGGTAAGTATTGTGGAACGATAAAGGATGCTGGCTACTATTTTATGAATCCATTTTGCTCCACAATAAATCCAGCTGGAAAGACTAGCGTAACAACAGTACAAGCTGGAAATCAGACAAATGTAACGATTTCACAGAAAAAGATATCAACCAAGATTATGACTTTAAATAATGAAAAACAAAAGGTAAATGATGTTCTTGGAAACCCTATTATTATTGGCGCGGTGGTTATTTGGAAAGTAAAAGATCCTACAAAAGCTGTTTTTGAAGTTGAAAACTATAAAAAATATTTATCTACCCAGTGTGATTCTACAATCAGAAATATTTCTAGATTATATCCTTATGATGTTATGGATGAAGAAGAAACAGATGAAAAGACACTTCGTGGAAGTAGTCAGGAAATTGCCAATAGCATGACAAAGGAATTGCAGGATAGAGTAGAAGATGCAGGGCTTGAGGTTTTAGAAGTAAGAATTACTCATCTTTCCTATGCAGAAGAAATTGCTGCAGCAATGCTACAAAGACAACAAGCAGTTGCAATTATTGCAGCTCGTAAAAAGATTGTTGAAGGCGCAGTAAGTATGGTGAAAATGGCCATAGATCAATTAGGTGAAGAAGAGATTGTAACCTTGGATGAAGAAAGAAAAGCAGCCATGGTTAGTAACCTGTTAGTAATACTTTGTGGTAATAAGGATGCACAGCCAATTGTAAATAGTGGAAGCATTTATTAGTAAAGGTGATTTTATGTTAGATGAATTAAATCTAAAAGAAGAAAAACTAAAGGAAAAGCTTGAAAGAATAAAGGCTCTTGAGGAGGAAATTATTCAAAAGGAAAAGCAGGTAAAAGAGAAAGAAAAAGCAAAGAAACAGATGCTTCTTCGACTTTCGCCTAGCCTTTGGGACGATATTGCCGCTTGGGCAGAGGCTGATTTTCGCTCTGTAAACGGGCAAGTTGAGTTCCTTCTTTCAGAATGTGTAAGGCAACGCAAAAAAAAGTAATAAATACCCTTGACACATTTTAAACTTAGTTGTAATATAATAAAAAAATGAATAGCGGAATTTAAACCGATGATGTGGAGATAAAAATAGAACGTGCACTTACAGAGAGACCGGTAGGCTGAGAGCCGGACAGAACGCAGACTATTAAATGGACCACGGAGGGCATGGTGAAAAGAGTTATATCTTAGTAGTTGTGACGTAAGACATACGTTAGTTGTCAGGGATATGATGGTATCCTGAAAAGAGCCTGTATTTTTGTATAAAAATATGGGAATCAAGGTGGCACCGCGGGTAAAGTATATACTCGTCCTTGGAAACAGTAGAAAACTGTTTCCAAGGACGTTTTTTATTGTCTTAAAAGTTCGTGAAAAACATGAGAGGGGAGAATTAGTATGAAATTTACACCAACATTAGAAGAAGTAAAAGAAATTGAGAGAGGACAGAAATACAAAATGGTGCCAATAGCTACAGAAGTTTTTGCAGATAGTGTGACACCAGTGGAGTTGGTAAGAAAGCTGAAACAGGTTAGTGGTCATGTGTTTATGCTAGAAAGTGCTTTAAGCAATAAGCAGTGGGGGAGATATACTTTTCTAGGCTATGACCCATCCTTAGAAATAAGCTGTATGGATGGTAAAACAAAATTAAAAACAAGTACGACAGAGGAAATATTGGATGAAAACCCAAGGAATTATATAAGAGCTGTTGTAGAGGAAAACAAAAGCCCAATGATAAAAGGCTTACCGACATTTACAGGCGGATTAGTTGGTTACTTTTCCTACGATTATATAAAATATAGCGAACCGGTTTTGAAGCTAAATGCAGAAAACAAAGAAGGCTTTTCGGATGTAAATCTAATGCTGTTTGAGAAAATTATTTGCTTTGATAATTACGCACAAAAGATTATTTTAATACAGAATATAAAGCTTGGTGGGGATACGGAAAGCAAATATGAAAAAGCAAAAGAAGAACTTTTTCAAATGATGGAACTAATAACTAAGGGAAGCAAAGAAGAAGCTAAACCAATTAGATTGCTTTCGGAAATAACACCACTTTTTTCCAAAGAAGAATATTGTCAGATGGTAGAAAAGGCAAAAGACTACATTAGGGAAGGTGATATTTTTCAGGTGGTGCTTTCTAACCGCCTTGAAGCCAAAATGGAAGGAAGCTTGTTAGAGGCATATAGGGAGCTTAGAAAAATCAATCCTTCGCCATACATGTTTTACTTTAGTGGGGTGGATGGAGAGCTTGCGGGCGCAAGTCCAGAAACACTGGTAAAAATGGAAAATGATAAAATGTATACATTTCCGCTAGCAGGGACTAGAAGAAGGGGAAAAAATGAATCTGAGGATAAAGCTTTGGAGGCAGAGCTTTTGGCAGATGAGAAGGAACTTGCAGAACATAACATGTTAGTGGATTTGGGAAGAAACGATATAGGTAAAGTCAGTAAAATAGGCAGTGTTAAAGTTGAAAAGTATATGTCTGTGGAGCGTTTTTCACATGTTATGCATATTGGCTCCACTATTTCAGGAGAACGAAGAGACGACAAGGATGCACTAGATGTAATAGATGCTATTTTACCGGCAGGAACCTTATCAGGAGCCCCTAAGCTTAGAGCTTGCGAAATTATAAATGAGCTGGAGAATAGTAAAAGAGGGGTATATGGAGGTGCTATCGGCTACCTAGCCTTTACTGGAGATTTTGATACTTGCATCGCGATACGATTGGCATTTGCTAAAAATGGAAAGGTGTTTGTAAGATCAGGAGCAGGAATTGTGGCAGATAGTATACCAGAAAATGAATATAACGAATGCCTACAAAAAGCAGGAGCAGTAATGCAGGCAATTGATTCCGCAAAAAATGGAGGGGAAATATGATTTTACTAATTGATAATTATGACAGTTTTTCTTATAACGTATATCAGTTTTTGGGAGCGGTGGTAGATAAACTAAAAGTAATAAGGAATGATGAAATGACGGTAGAGGAGGTAAGAGCTTTAAATCCAAAAGCGATTGTAATTTCACCAGGACCAGGAAAACCACGCGATGCAGGAATATGCGAAGCAGTAATCAAGGAGCTGGGAAAAAGTATTCCCATCCTAGGAATATGCTTAGGACATCAGGCAATATGTGAAACCTTTGGTGGGGAAGTAACTTATGCGAATGAGCTTATGCATGGAAAACAATCTGAAGTATCTCTAGACACCAAAAGTCCTTTGTTTCAAAAACTAGGAGAAAAGATGAAGGTGGCAAGATATCATTCTTTGGCAGCTAGTCCAGAAAAGATGCCAGAAGAACTGAAGATAATAGGAGTTACCGCGGAAGGTGAGATTATGGCAGTGGAGCACAAAGCTTATCCCATTTATGGAGTACAGTTTCATCCAGAGTCCATACTTACACCAAATGGAATGGATATTATTAAAAACTTTTGTAATATAGCAGAACAATTTGCATGAAGTAGAAGGGCAGGGAGCAGATATGATTAAAGAAGCCATTGTAACATTAAATAAAAAAGAAGACATAGGGTATTACGTAGCAAAACAGGTTATGAATGAGATAATGAGTGGCGAAGCCAGTGATGTTCAAAAGGCGGCATACCTTACAGCACTAAGCATGAAAGGGGAAACCATAGAGGAAATCACCGGCTCAGCAGAGGAAATGAGAAACCATGCATCAAAGCTAAGACATGAGATGAAGGTGTTAGAAATTGTAGGAACAGGAGGAGATGGTTCAAATTCCTTTAATATATCAACAACCGCATCCATTGTGATTGCGGCGGCAGGAATCCCAGTAGCAAAGCATGGCAATCGTGCAGCAAGCTCTCGTTCAGGCGCAGCGGATGTATTAGAAGCCTTGGGGGTAAATATAACAATTTCCCCATCACAAAGCGAAGAAGTTCTTAGAAAAACAGGGATTTGTTTTTTGTTTGCACAGGTTTATCACGGTGCAATGAAGTTTGTTGGCCCGGTAAGAAAAGAATTAGGGATTCGTACCGTATTTAATATCTTAGGCCCTCTTACAAACCCAGCCAATCCGAATACACAGATTATGGGAGTTTATGATGAGAGTCTAGTGAAAACCATGGCCCATGTTCTTAGCAAGCTAGGCGTGGAAAGAGGGATGGTGGTTTATGGACAGGACAAATTGGATGAAATATCAATGAGCGCACCAACAACCATTTGCGAATTTGAAGATGGAACATTTAAAAATTATGTAATCACACCAGAGCAGTTTGGCTTTGTACGTTGTGAGAAAGATGATTTACTTGGTGGAACACCTGAAGAAAATGCAGAAATAACAAAGAGTATTTTAAGTGGTGAAAAGGGGGCAAAGAGAAATGCCGTTGTACTAAATGCTGGAGCAGCTCTTTACATTGCGGGAAAAGCAACGAGCATGGAACATGGAGTTAAGCTTGCGGAGGAAATTATTGATTCAGGTAAGGCACTAGAAAAGTTAAATCAGTTCATAAGAATATCTAATGAGGTGTAAGTGTGAAAATAAATTTTCACACGCAAATTTGTGCCTGCGGCTCAAAGTTT
>JAVBUZ010000015.1:0-11056 GCA_031554725.1 Lachnospiraceae bacterium
TCGTATCTTTTATTTCTTCTTTACTACAGCCACTAAATACTAATAGAATTACTAGCAGTAATCCAATTTTCTTTTTCATGTATTTTCTCCTTTTTCCCTTTAGATTCCCTTTAATCTTTTACAATTAGAAATATTATAACACATAAATATCTTAAAGCCAAAAGAAAACTCTATTTGAGTTTCCCTTGGGTTTTAAGATATTTGTAGTACCCCTTTCGTTTGTAATACCATATAAATACTCTGCCTCTCGAAAGGGGTATTCTTGTCCCAAAAATCCGTATATTCAGTTGTCAAGGTGCCTTTGTGCTTCTAATCCAACACTTTTACAACTCTCAGATTTCCTTCGCTTATTTCTGCGTAGAATTGCTCTATATTTTCTTTCTCAAAGATAATGTTAACTCTGGATGCCACTGCAGTTTTGTCTTCACTATCTATAAGATTTCCCGTAACATCAAATACCTGCTCAATGAATACATTTTCCCAAACTAAGGTTGCTTCTTTTAATTCTTTTTCACAGATGTATATATGTATCCTATCGCCAGCTCTTAATGTACCTGTGACCACCTGATATAAGTCCTCTACCTTAAAACCTGCTCTCACTGGCTCCTTCATTTGGCTTGTGATCTCATCTAGACTCTCAAACATCCCTACCATCACAATAGTTCCAACGTCGATATTATAAATTGGTAGAAGACCATATATTTGCTGAGCATCTGCAAGTGCTGTACTTGGTATCAGCTTTTTGTCCAACTCCTTTGTCTCGAAATAAGTAGCTATGTTAGCTTCTGTTATAATTTGTCCCTTAGGAACCATTTTCACTGCGGTATATACCATTCCTTTTTCGTAATCTATTAATGCATTTTTCTCGGCATTAAGCATAAGCATAAATACAATAACTGATACAAACAATGCTAAAATAATTGCTCCAGGCAATATGTTTTTACTTTTATCTGTTCCTATTTTTTCTTTCTTTTCTTTCTTAAGTGCCATCTATTTCATACCTCTATTTGCTATTTACAATGTCTACTAGTTTTTCATTTTCTGCATTAACATGTATTTCTAATATTCCATCTATGAAAAACCCAATCTTACTATAAATACTTGTAGCTTCAATTACGGTTCCTTCCGGTCCCTTTATACTTCCAAGTCCACCTATAATGTAGCTATAGCTCATGACTCCATTCTCATCAAAATGATACTCTTCTATATCGTTGCCCCAAATGTTATAGATAATATAATCTAGTATCTCTACTTTTCCTGAAATTGCCGCCTTATTTGGACATTCCCAATTTTCATCTAAATCCAGATTTATTTTAAGTGCAGACTTGTACGTGTTATATGCCTTATTGAAATCGGCGATTACTAAATAATTGTTAATTCCATATGTCTCTATATCAATAATTGCAGAGGCTAAATTAGAAGTAGCTAAGGCATCCTCAACAAAAGTCTTTGTCGCACGAAATTGTGATACTTGCATATTGGTTGCTAAAATGACCACAAAAAACATTAACATATAAAACCCAACAATGGTTCCCACTTTCCCCTCGCTCTTTTTCATACATCTTCTCCTAATTTTTAGCCGTAGACATTTTTTTTATATTTATCGGAAAGCCTTTTTCTTGAAAAACAAGTTGAAACAAGCCACTTCCAGATGAACCTTCTGACGACAAGCTATCTGCCGACAACTCCCCTTGTATCATAAGTATCACTGGATTTCCATACCCCACATCTGAAAAGCTAGTTCCCTCTAAGCTAATAGCCTTCATACCCATGTCTGCTAGTGCTTGCTCCATTGTGGTACGGTCGGCTGGCTTTAAATAACCAACCGTCTCCATTCGTAAGATATACTGTCTCGCTATCTGACTTATATCCTCTCTTCGATTTACAAGCTCCATAATATTTAAGTAAGCCATAAGAAGAATACTTATAACGATTAATACCAGCATTCCCGCAAATACTTCGTCTACAGAACCCTTACTTTTTTTCATTTTTACTATTAAGCGCCATCATAATCATATACGCTTACTCCTCTTAAAAAGATTTACTACTAAGAATTCCAGATGCTTTCGTTGTCATTTCTCCAACTAAATTTTTCACAAAAGTTTCTAATACCCCATTTAAAATACCTACAATTAGTAGTGCTACAATACAAAGACCTATTGTAATCATAATTTTGTCAACTCCTTCACTTTTCTTGCAAAGAAGTTCCCCTACCTTTGTTTTTACTTTTTCTTTCATCATGAAAATTCTGTACATTTTTTAATTCCTCCTAAATACTTGTTTAATTAGTTTCCATATCTTCTCTTTAAAAAATACTTGCTGCAGAAAACATCTGCAGTACGCAAGCATATATAACTACAGCAATCATAATTGCCATAATACCTAACATATAAAATGTTACCTTTCGGTCAAGTGCTGCCTTCTTTTTTTGTAAAACCACTGACTCCATATCCTTTATCTGTTCTGAAATATCCGCCAATAGGTCTACCGCCTGTCCTGATTCCATAGCCTGTAATATAATGATGCAAAAGGAGTCAATATACCGATCATCGAATTTACCTTGGAAATTTGCCAGTGCTGTCCTTAGATCAGCATTTAGTATAAGCTCTCCTGATAAGTCGATAAGTGCATTCCGTAAGCGCTTATCCGTTACGTTTCCATAGCACTCCGTTAACGCATCAACCACATTAACTCCTGAACGAATCTGTAATGACAGGGTATTAAATAATAAATTGATTTCCGGAAGCATTACCTCATTGTCCTGCTTGTTTATGTATACCATATACATTTTAGGTGCCTGAAATCCTACTATCGCTAAAAGAATGGATACCAAGTAGTGATATCTTGCACCATAAACAACACACACCACAGCAATTACTATTTTGGCTGCGTAAAACCGTATGGGGTTCATTTTTTGACCTATATGATATGTGGCTCCCTTTTGGTTTAAAAATGCCTGTATCTTTTCATAGTCAAACCAACCCTTTCTTTGCTCCTTCAGTTGGTCATAAAATTTCTCATATGTCTCAGCTACTAGCTTTGCTGGATGATAGTTTAAGGATATTGATAGCAATAGGAAAAAGCTCAAAGCAGCAATAAGAACCGCGGTTATCTGTATTCCTATATGAAGCGTGTCCATATGTATACTCCCCCTTACCTATCTGTTGTCATTATCTGCCATACAAAGGATAAAACCAGTGTTGCTACTGCAAGCAGTGCTATACGCCCAATTGTTGTGTCACACAAAACATGCCACATGGAGGCGTTTAAGAACTTGTCAACCACAATAAAAACAATTAGAAGCATTAATAGCGTTACAAACATATTTAACATCGCTTCTTGTGCCATGCCTTTTCTTTCCTGTCTTGCCCTCACGTGCTGTTGAAGCACCTTGCGGCTATTTTTGACCACCAGCGAGAAATTAGCCGAATATCTTGCACAAACTTCTATGTTTTTGATTAATTCTTTAAATCTTGGATGCTCAATTTTATCTGCCAAGGTAAGTAATGCCATATTGGTGTTTCCAGTCGTTTTGGCTTCATAGTAGCATTCGTTTAATGCACTTTTTAATGGCTCCCTCATGTACCAGCTTACCTTGTTAAAAATCCCCGTTACTTCACCTGCTGTAACACTATAGTTTCCCAAGATATTTAAAAACTCTAGCAGATTTTCGTCTACAGCCTTATAGTTTTTATGTATCAAAAGGCTTTCTATCACATAAAGTACGCCTAATGAAGCTATGGCCACCACTAAGCCATAAAGCCAACTTCTTAAAAGAAAAAAGCTTATAAAATAACTAGCCACTGCAATTAAAATACGTATAACAAGCCATAGCTCTAGTGTCAGAAATCGAAACATACTCCCTAATCCGCTGTAAAGAAAGCGTCTCTCCAGCCTTCCTACTATACCCGACTGTTCTTCAAAGATTGCAAGATTTCTTTTATGTTCCTTTGCCCTTTGCATGGATGTACTGTCTATAGAATCATAGGCTTCCCGAAGCTTGCTTTTTAATATCTGGCTTTTCCTTAATAAATAGAACAGACCAAAAAAACTAAAAAACAGTCCAAGAAAAATTACTATTTTTGCTGCTAACAATTTTCTTCCCCTTCCCTTTTATTTTCCTTCAAATAGTATTTTATACCGCATTTCCTTCTTCTCTTCATCCCACCCCTCTACGGAACATATCTGCTTTACTTTATACTTTTCCATGAAAATTACTGTTTTAAAGCAATCCATCATGCGCATAAGCTCGTTGCGACTATACTTACTTTCATACATGGCATAGTCAACCACCTTGTTAATGGCTCTAGGTGCATCGGGGCTATGAACGGTAGCAGCACATAGCTGTCCGGTGTAGGCGGCATTTAGAAGATACATGGCTTCCTCCCCCTTTACCTCACCTACAATAAAGGCATCTACGTCCATCGTTAATCCCGCAATGCTAATATTCTTTAAATCATAATTTACTACGCTTTCTCCTGTTCCAGGTAAGGAGTGCAGAAACATCATATCTGGATGATTTTTTGTAGTAAGCTCGTCCGCTTGTTGCGCTACAAGGACAGACATATCATCTGGCAGTGTTTCCTTTAATGCATTCAATATGGTGGTTTTTCCTGAAGAATTTCCTCCGCATATAATTGTTGACCCCGTTCTAAATCTATCTACTAGTAACCTTGCATTTTCCTCATTTACTACCCCTTTGTCTATTAGTGCTTGTATCTGTGGGAAGTTTCTAGGTACCTTTCGAATACACAAATAAGGTTCTTTATATGTATTTAAAAGAGGCATAGTAATGGTAAAACGCAGGATAAAATCGGGGTGACTCTCTGTATCTGTAAAACGCTGAATGGCATTTAAGTTTGAAACGCTCACTTGATTTTTCGTAGCAACAAACTCTACAAACTGCCGATATTCCTTATTTGACGAAAAGCAAATACCTGAATCCATTCTTTGCCCCTCTTTCTTAATCCTAATATTGTCATAGCTTACAATTCTAATATCTGATATATCTATATCATCAATTAAAGGCGCCACCTTTGAATATCCAAAAATATATTGTTCAAAGAATTTAATAACCTCATTTGCTACCTCCTCCGTGGGGGTGTAATAGTTTGCAAGATGCTTTCTTGCACCTTGCAAAAATTGCTCCTTTTCAATCACCCCCTTATGCATCTGTACTAGCTCTAATTGTTTGGTTGTTGTGTAATCATCAATCAGATTTTGTAGTAGCTCCTCCGAGGACATATGGTTATCATTCATTGTAAGTTTATTTGTGCTAGTATTTTTCATTCCATCACTTCCTTAAGCAATTACTTACCAATCAGTTTTTTCTTTCTTAAAACCACTAGTGAGACAGCAGAACCAATAAGTATTACTGTTCCTGCAATTGTTCCCAAAAATAGAGGCTTATTATTGTAGAAGCGAACCCAAAGGCTTGTTGTAACGTAGAAATCTGTTGCCTCCTCTACCCTTTCATTTCCGGCTGCATCTAGACAAACTACTTTCATCTTATGTGGTTGATCCGAGTCGCCCAAGATATCAATACTAAATTCCTGTTTGGTGGTCTGCATTTCTACAATTTCTTCTGCGTTCCATGATTTGCATGGAAGCTGATAGTCATCAAGGTAAACCTCAACCGAGCTTAGTAGTAAATTATCACTTACAGTCATATAAACCGTCTTGCTTTCTTCTGCATACACTGCTTTGCTTTCTACGTTTTCAATCACCGCATTAGGCTTAGTCTTATCAACCCCAAATACGATTTCCATATCCTTCGTATCTAACGTATTTTCAGCAACATTTCCAGCGGCGTCTTCGGAGTGAATCGTCAATCTATATACACCATCATCCTCAAAATTCTTTTCTAGAATTCTATAGGTATACTGATACCACTCTCCATTTCCACCCTCAAGGTCTATTTTGTAATCATCACCGTCCTTTAGCTGTATGGTTTCATTATTTTTAAAGAGTGTTATCTTAATATTTTTTAACTCATCTGCATTTACTTCTGTAAGCACTACATCTATCGGGCTTTTTACATAAGCCCCATTTAACGACTTCGTTGCTTCTTCAAATAAATAGGTAGAACCATAACGATTCACTGAAAAAACTATTTCTTCTGTTGTCGCGTTGCCTGCTTGGTCTATCATGGTTGCTTTTAAAGTATAGATATCATCAATATCTTGTTTCTTTTCAAAATCGTTAAATGTAAAAATACGTCCATTATGGATATCTGTATAAGAACCATCATTTGTTATTACTTTTCTATTCACACCACTTAGTTCAATCTCCACCTGATCTGAAGCATAATTGGTATCTTCAAAACGAATAATCGGAATTACTTCACCTTTATTTGCTGACCTATCAGCAATACCTGTAATCGTAATGGTTGGTGCTATTGTATCTATATAAAACTGTTGCTCCTCAAACTCTTCTGATTCATTTGCAGCCTTATCCATTACAGAAATCCCAAAGGTATATAGAGAGTCCTTGTCGTAGTAAATGGTAGCTACATGCCTGTCCTCATCCTTCTCCCATCGACTAACACTAGGAAGCTGTGCATTTATACCATCGTCGGTTGCAGATAAATTGATAACTACTCGTTCTTCATCAAAATTATGTTCCGTAATAACAACGGTCGCTTTCCTGGTTGCATCAAAATAGTTCGTGTTTTTTGCTTCATTATTATCATAAATTACTTCTATTACTGGCAAGGTTTTATCTATGGTAAACGCTGTACCTGCAATCGTTCCGGCTGCATATTCCACGGATGTACATTTATTGCCTGATAGATCTTGACATGCAATACTAAATTCATAATCACCATCCGCCTCATATAAAATGGTCGCACTCCACTTTGTATTATCCATATTTCCGCTTCCGGTAGTTTCTGTCCAATTAGATACTGCGGGCATAGTTCCATCACTATTGATAATATCGATTGTGACATTCCCAGGATTAAAATTACGTTCTGTTACTGTAACAGTCGCTATTCTATCCTCTTTAAAATATTTTTCATTATCCGCACTGTTATTAGAGTATTGAATTTCTATTGTTGGTGCAGTGATATCTATCATAAGCTTATACATCTGGGAGGAAACATTGCCTGCATTATCCACCGCAATCACCTTTACAACAACATCATTGCTATTATTTTTTTCTTTATCGACCACAATGGCAGCAGTCCTTGAATATCTTTGAACAAGCTCTGTTTTCTGTGGCTTCGGATTATCAAACGTAAAAAGTGTTCCTTCCTGGGTTGGTGCAGAGCTTATGCTATTATTATAGACCTCATAGGTTACAGACTTTAGTCCTGAATACAATGTTTCGTCACTTGAATCAGCTGGGTCAATAACTACTACATCCATCGGTACATCAGTGCTGTAAATACTATTTGCAGCTTGCGCATTGGGTGAAATGGATATTTGTGGTGCAAGCTTCTCAACACTTGGAAGGGTTTTATCTAAAATAACTCCATCCGAAGAGATATAGCTTTCATTTCCCGCCTTGTCAATCATATGCACATATACAATAAAGCGTTCGTTAGGATTTGCTGTGCATTGGAAAACCCTATTTGCCTTGTTAATGGCAATCCATCCTGTATATGACTGTACCTCTGCAAGGGTCAATATTTCATCATTTTTAAAATATTCAACCTTATCAATACCACTTAAGCTATCATCATTATTTATTGTGATTGTTAATGCCTTGTTATCCCATAATCCAAAACATGGTGTCGCAATAAAACGATCCCATTTTGTACCATCTGTAGACTGTTTCCACGTTCCTATTTGAATAGATGCAGTTGGACAGGTTTTATCCACGGTAAAAGCTGTCGGAACTATAGAGTTTCCATAATCAACTGTACCATTTATATTCCCCGCCATATCGCTATACCCAATTGCAAAGGTATAGTTTGCTTCTTTATCAAATGTAATTGTGGCAGTATGAATATCGCCATTATGCTCCCAGTTTGCTGTATCTTTTAAATATGCCGAGTAATTTGTAACCGCTACATTGGTAGAGTGTGCATCCTTAGCTGTGATTATTGCTGTAATATCAGTCGCCTTAAAATTGTGCTCATTCACTTCAATTGTGGCAGTTCTATTTCCCTTGAACTGGTTACCGTTTAGGCAAATATTATTATCATATGTAACCAAAACGGTTGGTGCGGTTTTATCAACTGTAAATTCATCTCTTACATAAGAGTCATACACATTTCCTGAATAATCTGTATATGTAATATCAAAGGTATAGTCTGCATCCTCATCAAAGCTTATCGTCGCTGTGTAGACATCTCCATTTTTGATAAAATTAGGTTTTAGCTTCGTTTCCGTATACTCATTTTCATGGTTAAGACGCTTTCCTTTAGTAATTACAAGATACTCTTCGTCTACTCCCGTTTTTTTATCATCTAGCTCTATTCCGAAATAATTGGCTTCCGTAATTATAATGGTAGCCGTTCTATCCGCCTGATAGTAATTTGTATACGTTGCATTATTATTATCATAAATCACATTTATCCCTGGAGCCACATTATCAACAACAAGCTTTTTTGTATCAATAAACTCTGTGCTCTTATTGCCTGCTCTATCTGTCGCATAGAAGGTTATATATCCACGGAATTGTGGGGTAATCTTAAATTCTGCACTAGCCACTTTTCCATCTTCACTATAGGTGATATTCTCTGAAGAAATTAAAATCTCACTTACACCAGTGTTTGTACTACTAACATTTTCTGAAACTACGCAAGAATATGTAAAGGAATCAATACCCGCCGTTTCATCTGTTGCAGTAATCGTCACCGTAGGACTCGCCTTATAGAATCCAAAGGTAATTGTTTCAATAATTTTATCTAATACAGAGGTGCTGTAATTGATGGTCAGCCTATCTGGTTTCTTGGTATCAATGCAAAACTCTTCGCTAATTTCTTGCACCTGTGCATTGCCTGCCAAATCCGAATAGTTCATAGAGATGCTGTAGTTTGCATCCCACTCCATATCAATACTAGCACTATATGTATCTCCAATCTGATTCCAGTTTGATTGATTTTTTAAGTATGCTACAAAATCCTCCGAAATAGTAACATCCTTATTTTGAACGTCCACCGTTTCGATGTTAAATTCAATGTCGCTTGCTCTAAAATTGTGTTCTGCTACTGTAATTGTTCCTGTTCTCTTTGCCTGATAGTATTTTTCATTTCGTGCCGAGTTATTATCAAAACTAATACTAATCACTGGCTTTGTTTTATCAATGGTAAATTCATCCTTACTATATGTGTCATATGCATTTCCCGATTTATCTGTATATGAAATATCAAAGGTATAATCTGCATCCTCACTAAATTCAACTGTGGCAGTATATTTACCATCCTGCTTTACAAATGTTGGATAAATTCTTTCTTCCGAAAAAATGGTTTGATTATTATAGCGTTTCCCTACTATGATTTTGACATCATCTTCATCAAAATTCTCTTCCACAATTTCAATGGTCGCTATTCTATCTGCATGATAGTAGCTTGTATTGGTTGCATTTGTATTGTCATATTTCACGGTGACACCAGGAGCTACATTATCAACTATAAGAACCTTTTCTTCCTCCGTTCCCATTGACCAACCTGCCTCATCATATACCGTAGCTGATACACTACCCTTGAACTGAGGCTCAATGCGAAAGCTTGCCGTTGCCTTATTTCCATCAAAGGTAAGCTTGTCCTTGGCTATGGTTATATCCTCATTTCCAATGTTATATACAAAATGATCCACGCCAGAAACTGCATCCTCCGCACTTAGTGTTACTGTGACTGTTTCCCTATAGAAACCCAAAGATATCGCATTGATTATGGTATCTAATATGGATGTGCTGTAGGAAACATTCAAATTTGTTGGCTTTGATTTATCAATAAAAAAGGTCTGAACTGTAATTGCTTCACTAATAGCCCCTGTACTACTATTTCTAATGTACACAGTAATATTTTCATTCTTTCCCTCTGTTTCATAAGTAAGCTTTGATTCCCAAATTGTCGAAAAAGCATTACTTGTACTAATCTCAAAACCGCTTAAAGGAGTAATCTCGACCTTTCCTACATACCAGTTATTCGCTCCTGTATTTCCCACCAATGTATACATTGAGCTATAGTCTACTTTTTTTACTTCAACTAAGCAGGTTGATTCAGCCAAGCTATAGTTTTTATCCTCTTCCCTAACTGCTTTAACGGTCATCGTTCCCGTTTTCCCGCTATTAAAAGAAATCACACCAGAAGCTGCGTCAATTGTACCAATTTCATTTCCATCAGTTATACAATAGCTAACTGCACATTGAGATTGGCCACCTTCTGCAACAACAGTAAATTCTCTTGTACCATAATCCACCTCATATTTACTCTCACTAAATAAAAAATCTGTTTGGTTGGCTCTACTTATCTCTATTGTTCCTTCGATCACTCGAGTAATATAACCTTTTTGCGAAAGCTGAATATAAACTGTCTTTTTTCCAACATCTGTCATTTCTATTGGTTGTTCACTAAATATGCCATCCTCTGCTTCACCATACTTAATGTCAAATCCCTCTGCTGCTATTTCTACGCTGTGTGCTTCTCCGTCATACGTTCCCTCATAGTTAGTTAAGGTGTATTTATCAGTTGTAATCTCTATATCTTCTATAACTTTAATCATTGATACTTTAATTGCCTCGCCCGATTCACATTGGGCACTATCTATCGTTCCTGTAGCATCTACATATTCATCCTTGCTAACAACGTATGTAAACTTTAGTGTTTCATCATCTGTTACTTGATGTGTATATGTAAGCTTCACTTCGCCTTTAGCATCTGTATCTCCACTGAGAATACATTGATTAGAGGATGCATCTCCATCTGAGACATCTCCTCCTGATATGTCTCCTCCTGACACGTCTCCTCCTGATACGTCTCCTCCTGATACATCTCCTCCTGACACGTCTCCTCCTGATACGTCTCCTCCTGATACGTCTCCTCCTGACACGTCTCCTCCTGATACGTCTCCTCCTGATACGTCTCCTCCTGATACGTATCCTCATG
>JAVBUZ010000091.1:0-8015 GCA_031554725.1 Lachnospiraceae bacterium
GACTTCTTCCATTGGTGTGGTAATAGACACTGGATTGTCTGATTAGAAAAACCAACTCTTTTTACTTCTGTTGTGATTTGATACTTTGTTGTAATATTTGATGTGTTTTCATTGTACGTATACGTAACACTTGTATCTTTAACAAATGCATATCCATGTTCAAAGAATGTCCTTAACTGTGTCTTTGCTGTCATAGAACCGATTGACATGTATCCTTTTGCTGATGGAAATGTTACTTTAATGGAACTTCCCATCTTCTTAAATACGGTTCCTTCTGGCACTGTAATACAGTAGTAACTCTTTGCTGTATTCGTTTTATCTTTGTTATCATTATCTGTTACTTCAATTCCGATATGGTCAGTCGTTATTGTATTTACATTTGTTAATAACGCATTTCCGTTGTCATCAAAGATATTCGTAATATTTGCACCAGATAAAAATGCTGCTATATCATCTTTAAAGTCTACAAATATATATGGCGAACCTTTCACCATTGTAGATGTCATTGCAACACCATTTTTATCACATAAATCAAGATTTACTGCATAATCGCTATAACCAGAAACTTGGTCATAAGCTGTTAATGCATCTAGATTTTCTGGTGAAACATATAAATCTGGAACAGTTTCTGATAGAACGGAAACATTCACATCGGTTTCTCCCATTGTTGGAAGCCAGCCATCTGTTGCCGTTAATACAGAAAGTCCTTTTGTTGAGTATTTTGCTTTCAAAGGAAGCATACTCATTAAGTTTCCAAATTTATTGATCAGTGCAGATTGCCACCAGTCATTCGAATCGATTGGTGCTGTTAATCCATCTTTTAGATAGATTGGGAATTTTGTCTTCTCATAATACATCGCATCTGACAGATAAGAACCTTTCCCTGTCTTTGATTGTATGATTTCTGATTTTGGCATCTCTCCAATTGTATAATTTACAATCTTATCTCCTGCTTTGTATGGATATACTTGAAGCTCGTATATTGAGAATCCACTTCCTGATTCTACTCGTGTATAACCATACATTCTAACGTATCTACCGTTAACATGCATAGGTACATCTGCATCTTCGTATCCATATCCTTTTAATTGTCTATATACTGTTGTCCAGTTTTGACCATCTTCTGAGACTTGGATATCGTAGATCTTACCAGCATCTGACGCCCAGTCAATAACGACACGACCAATCGTATAACTTCTACCAAGGTCTATGCAAATCCATTGGTTATCATTTTCTCCAGATGTCCAGTATGTGTTGTCTTTACCATCTACTGCATTGGTTGCTAATACTGCACTTTGATTAATTACACCTTTATCATCGTACATCCACCAAACATCACGTAGGGAAGAAGCTGTTACTGTCTTACCTAAAGCAATATTTTCGCCATAGTCAACTGGTCGTTCTGTTAAACCATCTCTTCCGTAAACCTGAAACTCATACAAGGAATATCCAAAAGCTGTTAGTGCTTTTTCTTGCATCAATACTCTTACGTATCTTGCTGTTCCAGTAATGTTTATTGTCTCTACTCCACCTTTTCCGTTTGTTACACTGTGCTTATCAACCCAGTTTTCTTCATCATTAGAGAACTGGATCTTATAAGAAGTAGCATATGCTCCTTCCCAATGCAACTGAATGCTTGTGATATCTGTAGTTTTCCCCAAATCCACATACAACCATTCTGTGTTGCTCTTCCATGTACTCTCCCACCTTGTACCTAGACTTCCATCAACAGCTAAGATTGCATCACTATTGTCTTGTGATGAACTGGCATATGCCATACGACCTTGTGATATTACATAAGGTGTTGTGTCTGCGGCCTTTACCTTATCCCCATACGGAAAAAGACCGACAATCATTGCTGCTGTAAGTACGGTAGCTAAACCACGTCTTACCAAAGTTCCTAACTTCCTATTAATCATCCAAAATACCTCCTTGTTTTTTTAACCCCTTACTCAGCTATTCTATAAAATAGAGGATTGCGCAACAATGTTGCATTTTACAATTTGGTATATATTTTTTATATTTTAGTGTATTTTTATACATTTAGTATAAAATAATACACTTTTCTCATCTTATTGTGTAAATATTTTCTCTAGGGCATTTTCTTTGTTATGGTATTTTTCACAAAAAGAAGACCTCATTTTGTTGGTTTTTATCGCTTTCAACCAACAAGATGAGGTCTCTTTTTTCTATATATTTATTAAATTTCATTTCTTCTCATATTTGTTGTAACATCTGCTACACGTTCTTCTCCTACAACTCCCGAAAACAATAAGCCAATAAAAATACCTGCAATCAGACCTACTTCATTAGAAATCAATGTGTTCACATCATATAAATTCGGAACAATCAGATATATAATAATTAGCAGTTTTTTTATTAACGGCTGTATCGTCCATGTATTCTTTCTGTCTCGAATTGTTAGAATTAATAGTGCTCCTCCCATTCCATAAATCGCACCATTCGCCCCAACTGCTGTATAGGTAACTACTATTGTTATTACTGCTGATGCTATACCACTAAGTAATCCTATTATAATAACATTCTTCCCACCTAATCTCTGTTCAAGCGCAGAGCCTATTGCATATAGCCCAATACAATTTATAACAAGATGAGGAATGTTTGCATGCAAAAACATATAGGTAAGCAAGCGCCACCAGCCTGGACTTATGGCTGCTATATTAAGCAATCTTCCATACTTCGTTAAGTATCCCCATTGCTTTCCCTCAATTAAATGACTCACCGACATTACCTTCGTTCCCTCTTGATTCCACACAAAAAAATCGATTATAAATATAATGATTAATAGTCCAATTACTCCATATGTAACTTTAATATTTTGTTTCTTCATAGTAGCATCCCTCGCTTATAGTACTTATTATTTATATCGACAAAATTAATGATTTTCTGTAAGTGCACAGAGAATCATTTCTA
The DNA here is from genome assembly GCA_031554725.1 of Lachnospiraceae bacterium. Classification (GTDB taxonomy): domain Bacteria; phylum Bacillota; class Clostridia; order Lachnospirales; family Lachnospiraceae; genus JAVBUZ01. The sequence goes on from JAVBUZ010000091.1 coordinate 2,935, forward strand.
GTAATTCATACCTTACATAACTACATTTCACTTGCCTAACTAAGCCTCAATATATGCTACCATAATTTTACAATTATTCCAAGTGCTTTTTATACTTTCCCTGTAAATATTTTCTTCTTCCTTTTAATATAACATTGTTTTGTTTGATTGCAAATAATTATGTTTGATTATAAAAACTCAAGCTTTCCAATTAAAAAAAGTGTGCACCGCTTGATTACACCAAACCCTACACACTTCTTATCTATTCTTTAATTTTATACAATTCCATCTTTTATTCATCTACTTGCTTCTTTTGTTTTTCATTCCAATATGCTGCCACAATAGCTACTCCTAATCCCATAGCAATCCATGGATATGCTGCTTGAAAAAAATCTGCCATATTAACTCCTCCTTCCTCTACCAACAAAGATATCTATTGTAAATCTTTTGTATGATACAATTTATTCTATCATGATTTAAAAATCCTGTAAACTGATATTACTTTGAAACCTACGTAAACTCTATTGACAAAAAACTAACTCGCCTCTATAATGACTATTAACATATGTTTAGTCAAATAAGGAGGCGAACCACTTGCCAAAATGCTACTCTGAACAAGAGCGAGAATATATCAAAAAGCGATTAAAAGAGGAAGCTGCAGACTGCATTGCTCGGTATGGTATTCGTCGTACAACAGTTGATGAACTTGTAAAGCGTGTTAAAATTCCAAAAGGAACATTCTACCTCTTTTATCAATCAAAGGAATTGCTTCTGTTTGAAGTTATATTAGAACAACACGATTTAATTGAGCAACAGCTTCAACAATCAATTAACAACATTGATCCTTCTACTTTTTCTGCTAATCAGTTGACGGATATCATTTTGAATTTTTATACTGTGGCTAATGAAATACCTATTTTGAAAGTTCTTAATTCAGATGAAATTGAATTGCTGGCTCGTAAATTGCCACCAGAGGTCATTGCAGAACATTTGGGACATGATCATGATATGCTTGAACAAGTATTCTCCTCATTACCTATCAAAGAAGGCGTAGATTCTAAAACCTTTAGTGCTGCGTTTCGTGCAATATATCTCTCTTCAATGCATAAAGATGAAATAGGTGAAGAACAATTCGAGAAAGCCTTGCGTACTTTGATTTATGGTTTAGTAACACAACTTATATAGGACAGCACTACTAATTTGAACCTCATTTTAGAATCCTTGTCCTAAGTAAAAGTCCAGTAAATTGCTGGACTTAATAAAAAATCTTATTTTGACTATTAATTTAATTATAGTCAAATAGTTTATCAAGAAAGGAATGCTCAAACATTATGATTGCTGTAAAAAATCTCTCTTTCAGCTACACCCAAAAAACATTTATTCAAGACATGAATTTCTCTGTTTCAAAGGGGGAAATCTTTGGATTTTTAGGACCATCCGGTGCCGGAAAAAGTACTTTGCAAAAAATATTACTTGGTATGCTTCCAGATTATGAAGGCTCTGTCATAGTAAATGGAGCAGAATGCAATCGTCATAACAACCATTTTTATGAGGATATTGGTGTTGATTTCGAGTTTTCAACGATGTATGAAAAACTATCCGCAAGAGAAAACCTACAATTTTTTGCTTCCCTTTATGAAAAACACTCACGCCCAATCGATGATCTACTACATATGGTTGGTTTAGAAAATGACGCTGATAAACGTGTGGCAAACTATTCAAAAGGCATGAAAGCACGATTGAATTTTATTAAAGCTTTGCTACATGACCCAAAACTACTTTTTCTTGATGAACCAACCAGTGGTCTTGACCCCACAAACAGTCGTTTAATGAAAGATATGATTTTAGCAGAAAAGGCTCACGGCAAAACAATTCTGCTAACAACCCACAACATGCAGGATGCCACTGAACTTTGCGATCGAGTTGCTTTTATTGTTGGTGGGAAAATCTTTGCACTTGATAGTCCACATAACTTAATTATGTCAAAGGGTGCTGCCAAAGTAACTTACACATGGATTGAAGATGGGGAACACTCTGCAAGCTGCTCACTTACTCAATTGTCGTCCGATAAAACGCTTCAAAAACTAATTGCAGAAAATCGTTTGCAGTCAATCCATAGCAGCGAACCAACTCTTAATGACATTTTTATGGATATTACAGGGAGGACACTGTTATGAGATTACGACATTTAATATTATGGGATATGAAGTTTCAGAAAAAATACGGGTTTTATCTGTTATATGGTTTTTTAACCCTTCTCTATATTATAGTACTCTCTTCACTGCCTAAGGCTTGGAGAGTAAACGTCACTGCATTGCTCATTTTTTCTGACCCTGCTGCAATGGGACTTTTTTTCATGGGAGCTATTGTACTCTTTGAGAAAAGCCAAAGAATACCTTGTGCCTTTGCTATATCTCCACTTCGAGCAACAGAATATATCATTTCTAAAGTAGTTTCCTTAAATGGTATTGCTTTAGTTGTAGCTACTTTATTAGCAATACCCGAAAAGATTTCTTCCCTGCCGTATGTACTACTTGGAACTGCACTATCTGGCATACAGTTCACTCTGCTTGGAATTATCATCGCAACCAAAATTACGAGCTTAAATCAATTTCTTCTACTGACGTTGCCAATAGAAATACTTGGTTTTATCCCTGCTATATTACATTTGTTCAATATCTCGCCTAGCATATTAAATAACTATCCTGCAAATGTATGTATCGCAATAATAGCCGAAAAACCTTTCTCTATGATTGGATTACTCTGTGTTGTAATATTGATTTTCATACTGTTTATTATAGCTCACAAGTGTGTTTTAAAAATGTGGAAAAATGCAGGAGGTATAAAATTATGAGAGCAATCCGACTTAGTTTTTTGCAAATGTTAAAATTTATCCGTCATGACATGATGCTGTTTGCAGCTTGTCTTGCCCCCATTCTTGCAGGGTTAGCAATCAAATGGGGGATTCCACTTATTGAAAAAATGTTAGTTAGGTGGGCAGGAAAATGCGAAATTATATTTCCCTATTACGCATTGTTTGATATATTCTTCTCTATGCTTGCCCCTATCATGTTTTGCTTCACAGCCGCAATGGTTGTATTAGAAGAACATGATGAGCATATTGAAAACTATTTGTTTGTTACAAGGTTAGGACGAATGGGATACATCGTTTCACGAATTTATGTGCCAGCTTTCATTGCCTTTCTTGTTACATTTGTGTTGCTTCCCTTTTTTAGTCTTACCTCTCTATCTTTTCCTATGATAGCCTTTCTTTCCTTAACAGGAGCACTACAAGGTATCATAATTGCATTGCTTGTCGTAACACTATCAGCAAACAAATTAGAGGGCATGGCGGTAACAAAAATATCTACACTTACTGTTTTCGGAGTTTTTGCACCATATTTTATTCCGATTCCACTGCAATACATCTTAGCTTTTCTACCATCCTTTTGGACAGGAAAAGCGATTTGTGAGCAGAGTTTCATTTATATGTTTCCATCTATACTTTTAGCATGTGTATGGATTTTTCTTTTAAACATAAAATTCAAGAGAAAGATGACATAAGATTTTCTCCAATAAACTTCCAAATGATTTGGCAACCTACTTCTATACTCAGATATGCTGTCGCAGTAGCCACAGCATATCATTCCCATCTAAAAAACTTTAATGAGATTCCAATGCACACAAATGCGACTACTATCATAACAATAGCAGGGACTAACACACTTTCCATTGATTGACCCAAAGAGGCTGCCTTCAAAAGCTTTATTCCTTGTGTCAACGGCAATATATCAGATATTTTTTGCAAAGTAGTTGGCATAACCTCATATGGTAATGTTGCTCCTGAAAAAACAAGCATAGGAAAATATAGTAAACTTGCTATAACGCTTGCAATCTTAGAATTAGGAGAAATACCACCAACCATCATACCAATACTAAACATCGAAAGCATTACCAAGAGATATCCTCCCAAGAAGGTTAACCAAGAGCCAGCTAATTGAAATTCAAAGAAGATTGCTGCAACCATGTAGATTAGCACCAATGAAACAACAGAATAAATAGTAAATATAGCTACTTGCACCACCAAAATCACCATAGGACTTATCGGCGTAACTTTAAATCGCTTCAATATCTTTCTACTTCTGTATTCGGATACTACTAAAGGAAGTCCCATAACACCACCCGCACATATCGCAATCGTTGCCAAAGACCCAAAAGACTGCTCTAAAAAGCTGTATTCTGCACCATCAAATGCAGGCTTATTCCCATAAATCATTCCTAGAACGATTAAAACAACAAGTGGCATACAGATAGCAAAGATAAACATATCCATACCTCGTAGCGATAGTTTTAACTCATTTTTAAGCATTGTACTAAATGTTTTCATCTTCGAATACCTCCTCGTCTGAATACCATAAATATGCATCTTCAAATTTTTCAAAAGGGCTACCAGCAATTGCTTCTTGGACCGTTCCGTAAAAGACCATTTTCCCTTTATTCAGTATGCAAATAGAATCGCACAACGCTTCTACCTCATCCATAAAATGCGAAGTTAAAAATATCGTCAATCCCTTTCTCTTTAAGTCAGATAATATCTTCCACACTTCTCGTCTAGCCTTCGTATCTAGTCCTGTTGTTAACTCATCCAAAAAAACAATTTTAGGATTTGGTATTAGAGCCAGAACAATAAACAATTTCTGTCGCTGTCCACCAGACAGTTCCTTGACCAAACTTTTCGACTTGTCTGAAAGCCCGAATTGCCTTAATAATTCCAAGTAGTTTGTTGTATTCTTATAAACCGACTCTGTCACCTCACACAATTCAGATACAGTAATCTTATCTTGGTAATTTGCTTCTTGAAACTGCACTCCGACATTTTCAAAAATCTGTTTTCTCTGTCGAAATGGATTCAAACCCAAAATTGATATTTCTCCTTCATCTGGTTTTCTTGTACCTAACATGCATTCAATTGTCGTGCTCTTTCCTGCACCATTCGCACCAAGCAATCCAAAAACTGTCCCTTGCTTTACTGATAAATCTAGTTCTTGGACTACCTTTGTACTGTTATAAGATTTGGAAATTTGTTTTACTATAATGATTTC
>JAVBUZ010000100.1:0-9453 GCA_031554725.1 Lachnospiraceae bacterium
CGTAATTTACTATCCTTCATCCTTCCGTTTTTGTCTGTTGCGTTTCTTGTTCTTATGTTTATCATCTTCACAATTTCAAGCTCCTCCTTATCAGAGAGCATTGAACGAACATTAGAAAAAGAAGCTATGTCGAATACCCAAGCCGTTGCCATTGACCTGTTACAGCAGACCAATGCCAGTAGCTTCCGCTTCGCATATATAACCATTTTGGCTAAGCCAGACTCTGTTGAAAAGATTTATGAAAACATTGAGCGCTTATCTGTTCTAGATTCTGGTTTTTCCTTTTTAGTAAGCAAAACCGATAAGTCCATTTTAGCTCATCCAAACGAAGTCTTTGAAGGCCTCTTCTTAGATGACGAAGATTCTGGTGCCTTTTTCAATGATATCGCCGGAATTATTGAAATTGAAGCACCTGATGCAGAAGGCACAAGCGAAAATGCAATTGTAGCTTCTATTATTTCTTCTCCTGTTTATGAATTTAATGATGGAACCGCAAAATACTATGTTGTTGCTAATCAAATTGTAAATACACCTTGGATTGTTGTTTCTTGTCTTCCAGAAACATATACCACAAACATTGTACTTGATTTATTAAAATACATTGTGGCATGTATCGTTATTATACTAGTCCTTACAGCAGTTTCTTTAGCCTTCTTTATCCACAGAACGGTTAACCCTATTAAAAAGTTAACAAAATATCTAACCGATATTACCGATGGCGATTTCTCTGTAGAGGTAGAAGCAAAAGGAAATAACGAAATTACCACTATGAGTCTTGCCTTAAGAGAATTTGTATATATTATGCGTGAGGTTATTACCGATATTCGCACAGTATCCAATCAATTAAATCAACATTCAGAATCTACCAAACAGGTTTCTGAAACTTTAAAGTCAACTGCAGGGCTTCAAGCAGAGTCTATGGGTGATATGCAGACTACTCTTGATCAGGTTGCTAGCTCTATCCAAGAATTAGCTAACCACGCTGCTACTCTTTCTGAGGTTGTTGTTACAACCAGCAACAATGGTTCCACCGCAAATGCTCGTATGCAACAAACCGTTGCTGTTGCTTCTCAGGGAAAAGAGGATATGGAAATCGTTGAAAAAACGATGTCTTCTATTGTTGATTCTATGAAGCTATTAGAAAACAACGTATTAGAAGTAGGTGCTTCTACAGAACAGATTACTTCTATTGTAAGCCTCATTAGTGAAATTTCTGAACAGACCAACCTACTTTCTTTAAATGCTGCTATCGAGGCTGCACGTGCTGGTGAAGCAGGTCGTGGATTTGCCGTTGTAGCTGAAGAAATTCGTAAGCTTGCAGAAGTAAGTTCCTCCTCTGCAACACAGATTGCTGATATTATCAATCAAATTAGCTCACAGGTTGGCAACATGGTTACTAGCACAAAAGAAAGTGTTCAGTACATTGAAGAAAACTCAGCAAAGATTACTGCTTCTTGTGAAGTATTTGATAACATTTACCAAGACGTTACCGCTACAAGCATCGCTCTTCAAGACATTGTAAATCAAATGAGTCAGGTAGATGATGTTTCTACCAATATGGCTGCTCTTTCAGAAGAAGAATCTGCAAGTACAGAAGAGATTCTTGCTTCTACACAGGTACTTGCTGAAAACTCTTTACAGATTTCTTCTGACAGTAAATCTGTTGCTGTTAGTGCGGAAGCTGTTGCAGAAGCCTCCTTTACTTTGGCAGAGCATATGCGTAAGTTTAAAGCCTAAAATTGGTTCGCGCACTATGGCGGCCGCACCGACACGTTAAGTAAATAGCAAATAAACACAAAGGCTACAGATAAAATTTATCTGTAGCCTTTTATATGTCTGTTATACTGTTTTATTGTTTTCGTTCACTATTCTTATTCGCCAAATACTGCTTTGTAATCTGCCTGAAATTTTTCAATTCCTGAATCTGTTAATGGGTGTTTTGTCATCTGAACAATAACACTGTAAGGAACAGTTGCAATATCAGCACCTGCCAAAGCACAGTCTGTTACGTGGATTGGATTACGAACACTTGCTGCAATAATTTCTGTATCAATACCTGCTACGGCAAATATTTCAGCGATTTCGCTAATTAAATCAACGCCTCTTACGCTAATGTCATCTAAACGTCCTAAGAAAGGAGATACATAGGTTGCACCAGCTCTAGCTGCGAGTAATGCCTGGTTTGCACTGAAAATCAAAGTTACGTTTGTTTTAATTCCTTCTGCAGTAAGTGCTTTACAAGCTTTTAAGCCTTCTACTGTCATAGGGATTTTAACAATCATATTAGGGTGGATTTTAGCAATTTCTCTACCTTCTGCAATCATACCTTCTGCATCTACTGTAGTTGCTTTTACTTCTCCACTAATTGGTCCATCTACTAAAGCAGCAATTTCTGCGATTACTTGTTCAAATACTCTTCCTTCTTTTGCAATAAGAGATGGATTTGTTGTTACCCCACAAATAACTCCCATATCATTTGCTTTTTTAATTTCTTCAATGTTTGCTGTGTCGATAAAAAATTTCATACCTTTTTTCCTCCTGTTTTTTGACAATATTGCATCGTCTTCTTAATTATATTCTCTAACCTCAATTTAACAAGGTAGATAAATTAACAATTTAGCACTAAAAATTACATATCATGCGTCTTTTTATTTCTTTTTCTGCGCATCGAGGATTTCTAATAAAGCCTCTTCTCCTATACTTACCCAGGCGTCCTCTTCTTCTTCATTTAAGCCTAGATATTCGCATAAGGTACACTCCTCACTACTAATGCCCCACTCGTAGCTATAGTCGTCAATTTCTTCAAATTCGATTTCGCCTTCTAAATATAGCTCTTTAAATTTCTTTTCCATTTCTACCTCCCTTGTAGGTTCAAAAGCTTTACTCTCTTATTGTAATACATATTTTGCTTTTTGTCGCCTCATAAATTGCTAAGTTGTCTACCCTCACGTTCCCGTTTTGTAGCCATATACTATTGAAAAGAATTTCTTTTATGAGGTAATATGTTTCCTTCTACCATCTGTATTGTAGGCATTGACAAACGTTTTGATTACCTTGCTATTTACTTGAAAGAACAAGGCTTTCTCATTTCTCGTCATGATACCTTTTCACCAGAGGCAATCGTGGGCGTAGACCTGCTTATTGGTCCTTTTACTATGTATACAAAAGGGAAGCTTTTACCTGAGATAGAAGCTGCCTGTACCAAGGAAAGAGTTCCTATCCTAAATTACATGGCATCAGAAGATTTCCTTGTCAAAAATGCCGCACTTACAGCAGAGGGGTTCCTATCCTATTTGATAAAGGAAACTCCTTTTTCCCTTTCGGAGGCACATATCCTCTTACTGGGACTTGGGCGCTGCGGAAAAGCACTTTCTAAGCTACTTAATTTGCTTTGTCCTCATGTAGATGCCATTGACATGGTGCCAGATATACTTCCACACTCCAATTATAATGTGGTTATAAATACCATTCCCGCACCTGTTATTTCAAAAGACACGCTACTTGATTTAAAACCTGATTGTATTCTTTTTGATATATCCTCTGCCCCTGGTGGCTTTGATCTTGAAGCAGTAGCAGAGCTAGGACTTACACGAATAGCTTGTCCACAGATTCCAGGAAAAACTTGCCCACAAAGTGCAGGCATTGCCATTGGCGAAGCTGCCATTAGCTATTTAAATTAGAAAGGAGATTTTATGCTTTATAACTTTCAAGACAAAAACATAGGAATTGCACTAACTGGTTCCTACTGCACCTATGAAAAGATATTTGATTCCCTTGAGAAGCTTGCCGAAACAAAGGCTAATCTATTTACTATTTTTTCTGATCATGCTGCGACTACTTCTAGCCGTTTTGGTAAGTGTCATGACTTTATAGAAAAAGCAAAGGACATCACTGGAAAGGAACCCATTACTACGATTCCGGATGCCGAACCTATCGGTCCCCAGTCGATGTTAGACATTTTGGTTATTGCACCTTGCACTGGCAATACCCTCTCAAAACTGGCAAATGGCATTTCAGATACCCCTGTGCTTATGGCTGCCAAATCTCATTTACGCAACAATAAGCCTCTCGTTATCTCACTTTCTACGAATGATGCTTTAGGAATGAACTTAAAAAATATTGGTATCTTACTAAATACAAAAAATATCTATTTTGTTCCCTTTGGTCAAGATAATTATAAAACAAAACCCAATTCCATGATTGCACATGTAGAATTGATTCCGGAAACCATTCATATGGCGCTACAATATAAGCAGCTACAGCCTGTTATCCGAAGTCCTTATTCTATTTAGTTTTCATAACTCGTAATATGTATAAAGTAAGAACATTTAAGGAGATACAAACATGTGTGGAATTGCTGGTTTCTATCAAACCGCTTTTGACTTCACCCTTAGTACCGTGTGGCAACATCGCCTCAGTTCTATGAAAAACGCTCTCCTCCATCGCGGACCAGATGACAATGATATTCTTATCTATCCCCACGCAGGTCTTGCCCACTCTCGTCTTTCTATTATTGACGTAGACGGTGGGCACCAGCCTATGACCAAACGAATCGGCGACGGACACTGTAGCATCATATATAATGGTGAGGTTTACAATACGAAAGAGCTTAAAGACTTTCTTGCACCTTACTGCTTAGATTGGGAAACTAGCAGCGATACAGAGGTAATCTTAAATGGTTATCTGGCTATTGGAATGGATTTTTTTAAGCAGATAAATGGAATTTTTGCCTTTGCTATCTATGATGAAATTTTAGATTCCATTATCCTAGCAAGAGACCCTTTAGGAGTAAAACCCCTCTTCTATCAAAACACTGGTGAGGCTCTTGTTTTTGGTTCTGAGGCAAAGGCTCTTTTTGCCTACGGAATAAAGCCTCAGTTAAATAAAGAGAGCTTCTGTGAAATCTTTGGACTTGGCCCTGCTCGAACACCAGGCCATGGCGTTTATGCTGATATGAAGGAGCTACTACCTGGGCAATTTTTACTGTTTACCCCTTCCTGCTGTACTACTGGTTTTTTCTTTAAACTGATGGGAAAAGAACATTCGGATTCCTATGATGAAACCATCGAAAAGGTTTCCTTTCTAGTAAAAGATAGTGTGAAACGGCAAATGATTTCTGACATTCCCATTTGTACCTTTCTTTCTGGCGGCCTTGATAGCAGCCTAGTTTCTGCCATCTGTCAAAACGAACTGCTATTAGAAGATAAAATACTAAATACCTTTTCCTTTGACTTTGTAGATAATCAAACTAATTTTAAGCCAAATTCCTTTCAGTCTACTTTAGACCGTCCTTATGTAGATATAATGGTAAATGCAATTGGTAGTAAGCATACTTATTTAGAATGCAACAACATAACTCAGGCTGATTATCTTTATAAGGCAGTGGATGCCCGTGACTTACCTTGCATGGCAGATGTAGAATCCTCTCTTCTTTACTTCTGTAGCCTCGTAGCTGAGCAAAATAAGGTGGCACTAACTGGTGAGTGCGCGGACGAAATTTTTGGTGGCTACCCTTGGTTTCATAAAGAAGAAATGTGGCAAAAAAATATGTTTCCTTGGTCCTATGATTTAGATGCTAGAACCTCCCTATTAAGCAGAGACTTTTTTAATTCATTATCCATTGGAGAATATGTGCAAAACGCATATGACACTTCTCTTTTAGAAACACCGCGTTTTGATGGGGATAGCCCCGGAGAAAAAAGGCGACGAGAAATCTCATGGTTAAACATTCGTTGGTTTATGGCAACTCTATTAAACCGCATGGACCGCACCAGTATGTATAGCGGTCTAGAAGCCCGAGTGCCCTTTGCCGATTTTCGTATTTTGCAATACGTTTATAATATTCCCTGGGAAATGAAGTGTAAAAATGGAATTACTAAGAATCTCCTTATTGAGACGGGACGTAATATTCTTCCACCCGAAATACTTTATCGTAAAAAGAGTCCTTACCCTAAGACCTACGATACCAATTACGAAAAGCTACTTGCTAGTCGCCTGCTAGAACGTATTACCGACTCAGCTTCTCCCCTTCGGCCTTTAATTGATGCAAAAAAACTAGAAGCTTTTCTCATGGGTAACTCCGACTACGGAAAGCCTTGGTATGGTCAGCTAATGGCCGGTCCTCAAATGCTTGCCTACTTACTCCAAATTGATTATTGGATGGAGAAGTATAAACTATCTGCCTAGCCACTTCTTTTTTTTCGTCCCTGTCGGGCGAACAAAAAGACAGGGTATCTATTATTCCTTCTAGATACCCTGGTATCTTTTATTCCTGCCAAATACCCTTTCTAGGCTTTTGTACCGTAATTACTTTGTTCTTTTCCAAATTCGAAAGAATCGTCAATCGAACCTCATCTTTATATTCTGGTCTAACCAAATAGAGACAATATGTATCAAGTAACTGAAATACATTGGCTGTTCTACCCTCAATTTTAAAGTTTTCAAATCCCATCGGCACATAGGTTTCCCATATACTTTCTGGAGATACAAAGGTAGGATAATCTTGAATGGTATAAATGGAATTTTTATCCCCATATTCACAGTACCAGCCTGGTAATGGAATTTTTTTATCTGCTGGTATTTTACGATTTTGAAGGGCTATACGCTCTTGTTTTGCGATTGTCCTATAATGTTCTCCACGTCTTGGACAGTTTGGGATGCAGCAAGCATTTACTAAAACCTCGCATTTTTCCTTTTTCCCAATTTGTTTAAGAAGCTCAAACTGGTTGTTCATATTGTAATCTAAAACTACTAGATAATAATCCTTTTCCAGTTCTTCATTGAGTGCATCTATGTCCCTTATTTCCTTGCAGGTTGAGCTATTAATCTTAAAATTAGGATATTCGCTTCGGATATATTCTTCTAAAATAGGTGAAACCACCAGCACTTCATTCATACCATTATCTGCTGCCTTCATACAGAAATTACAGTAAGGGTCGCCTAAGTCATGCTTTGTTAACAGCGGATTCGTGTAAGTATACCGAATCGGAACACCCTGAGCATTTATATTTTGAATAACACCCCTTACAAAGGGGCTGTCACACTGGTCATCATTGCAGTATCTACCACCATTCCACAGCGATGTCGGAAATTCCCCAAAAAAGGAGGCAATTTCCACTCCCTCTCTAAAATACTCTGGATGAAGCTTTAGCATACTCAAAACAAGCATATTCAGTGGATAATTATATCTAAGCCCTGGTAAATGGAATTTTACTTTCATCTTCATTCCTCCGTTAATAGTTCAAAAGACTTCAAACTTAAGTTGCCCTCTCCTGCATATGTGATATAGATTGGCCAAGTACCATCCGGAATATCTATAAAGCCTTCATAGGTCTCCCATACATTCGAGGATACTACTCCTATTTTGGAAAGCACCTTGCCATCCCAACTAGTTCTAATTTCAAAGTCACCTTTCCCATATCCTCTTACCGTAATTCCTATCTTTTTTACATTTTTACATAAAAAATATTTGAAGCCGGCTGTACAAGATTTTGTCATATTGGATATATATCCCATATTTTCATCCCCATCCCTGCCTTCTTGCACAATCTTGGGAAATTTATCTCCTCCCACATAGATCGATGGTTCGTCCTTAAATAGGTTGCAGGCCAAATAGGAAGGATATTCCCCTTTCCCCGGAAGGGGGCCATCATTTAGGCCACAGGAGGTCATTTCCACTTGTTTGATGCTACCATCTTCACTAATGCAAATTTCCTCTGCGCACCCTTGTCTACTATACCAAGTACCATTGGTGTGCCTATGGTAAAAGATATAATAGCGACCAGCAATCTCCACAATACTACCATGATTGTTGGCTCCATAAGCCATAGGAAGCTCGGCTGGCTTATAGCTGTCAATATGTAGGTCACAGTTACTCACGATTACCCCTCTGTAGCGGAAACCTTTCGTAGGATTCTCACTTGTGGCATAACAAAGCTCATGCATTACTTCTGAGGAATATATAAAATAATAGGTGTTTTTATATTTTCTTATGGATGGGGCCTCAAAAAAAGCATGCTCCTCGTATCCCGTTCCCTTACTATATTCGCTGCCTGGTGCTACAATAACTGGTGCTTTCTTTACTGTTAGCATATCTTTTTCTAGCACTGTGGCCATAGCTCCGGTTCTTGACTTATCACCATGACCGCAAAATCCAGTGTAAAGGTAAACCGTTTCGCCTTCTGTAAGCACAGCTGGATCAAACTGTGGTTCATCTCCTCGTCGTTCTCCTAATCTAGTTCCATCTGGATAATGTACATAACCATAAAACTTATACTTTCCTGCTGGCATATCGCAAACTGCTACTGACACAATAGAAACATGATCAAGCACGTAATATAAGTAATACCTTCCATCAGGCCCTTGCGTAACATCCGGGGCATACAAGCACATCTTTCCCTTCTTATTTAGAGGGTCCTGAGTTTTAGGATAGATTACACCTTCGTAGCGCCAATTTCCCATATCATCTATTGGTGCTGACCAGCATACATAATCACCCAAGCAAAATACATGGCCATTTGAATAGTCGTGGGAGCCATAAACATAAACTCTATTATCAAACACATAAGGTTCACCATCAGGAATATATTCCCAGGATGGTAAGTATGGATTAAATGCCTTTGCTTTCATCAAATTCCTCCCTATCTTTTAACTTAAAGTAATGGAAATAATCAAAATCTGCATATCCGCCCTCTTCCTTTGTGGCATAACAGTAAAGGCCTACACGACACCCCATGAAATGCTCTAGTGTATATTGTAGCTTATGCCCTTTTCCAATTTGATTCCATAGAATGCCATTCGTGGAATAAAAACAATATGCTTTGTCTACTTTTTCTTCAAAATCAAAATGTATCTTTAGATAAACTTGTGACTGGCAAAAAGGAATTTCTTCTATAACATGTTCTCCATTTTCTCCATCATTTTCACACATCACAAGGCTATAAGCACCATCTAGCGCTCTACGAACCCCCACAAGTGCAAAGTTGTGTTGGAGTGCTACTAGTCCAGCACTATCACCAGGACGTAACCCCATAACAGAAAATTTGATCAACGCTTCGCAAGAAGGACCAACGGTTCGCTGGGTCAGCGTATTTCTTGCCTGTAACACGCCCTTTTCCACCAATCTTCCCGTTCTTAATCGCAAATATCCTGGATTTTCTGTAAATGACCACCTACTATTATCTGGATTGTGATTCCACTGCCACGGTAGCGCTAACTTATTTTCTGTATGATCAAAATTGTCACTTGTTATCAGCGTATCTGCATACTCTCCGATTCCAGCTTCACCTGCATTAAGTGAAATGTCGAAATATTTTAGTGCCTTTCCATCTTTTCCTGGAAGAGGCCAGCCCTCTTCCCAAGTAATTGGTTGAAGATTCGGAACACGTCCCACCGCATGGTGGTCTTGAAAGAACATGCCATACCACTCTCCTGCGGGCGTATCAAAAATTCCAC
>JAVBUZ010000132.1:0-2875 GCA_031554725.1 Lachnospiraceae bacterium
GATAGTCCTGCTGCATCATCTGCTGCACGGTTGATTTTGTAACCAGAAGATAATTTCTCAGTTGATTTTGCCTGAGATGCTGTTGTAAGTCCTAACATTCTGTTAGAGTTCATTGCTGTAAGATTGTGTTGTACTACCATAATTGTTTCCTCCTTGGAATTTCGCCGCAAATCCTTTTGCGTACGTGTTTTTTATTTAGTTTTATATAACAATCCAAAGGTGTAGGGCTATGAAACGGGCCCTGCTTCTTCACACTACCCCTTTGGTTTATTACCAATGTAAGTAAGAGCGATTTATTCTCTTTTTAGGTCTAACCACTGATTTAGTGCTTCTTTTTCTTCTTTTGTTTTTGGCTCGGCGTAGTATTTAGGAAGCTTTCTTTTTTCCTCAACACTTTCCACCTGTTTTTCAATAGCTCTACCTCTTGCTATTTTTACCTCCTTGGGTGCATCAATCATAATCTTTAAATGATTTTTGCTACCTCCTAGAAAAGCTATCCTAATGTTTTCATTGATTTGAATATACTCTTCGGTATTAACTGTAAGCCTTAACATATTATGCCTCCTCACATTTCCCCTACTGGGTGCTTCCATGCCATGCAACTTTTTGTGGTAAAGTGTTGCATTTTCAATTAAAATTCATGGAAAGGGGGATATATATATGAGTACAACACAACCTATTAGAGATCATGACATGCTACAACAATTTAAACAGTATTATCAAACCATTCAACCTAATAAAAGAAACTATACTCTATGTATTTTCGCATTAAATACCGCACTGCGTATTACTGATGTATTACATCTAAGTTGGGGGGATGTATGGGACTATGAAAAAGACAGCGTTAAATCTCATTTGATGATTACAGAAAAAAAGACAAATAAGGAGTCGCAAATTGCTTTAAACACATCTGTACAAAAGGTATTAAAGGATTTTTTTAACAGCTATTCATTTGTTCCAGCAAAGAATGAATATTTATTTCCGGGTAAAAAAGGTCATAGCGAACCCTTGAGCCGTTCACAAGCCTTTCGCATTGTAAAGCAGGCAGCCGCAGAAATCGGATTACCGGAACACGTAAGCTGCCATTCTTTAAGAAAAACCTTTGGCTATCACGCTTGGAAGCAGGGCGTGCAACCTGCCGTTATCATGCACATCTACAATCATTCATCCTTTCAGATAACCAAACGTTATTTGGGAATAGACCAGGATGATAAAGATAAAGTTTTTTTTGATATTTCTTTATAGAATATAGTTGTAAAAAATTTTGAAAAATTTTCACCAGTTTTTTTATTTTACCTATAAAGTATTTCTTTTTTGCTCCGATATAAATATCAGAAGCGAAGAAACAATAAAAAAGATGCAACACTTTACCACAAAGTGTTGCATCTTTTCGTTTATAGTATTACCCTTTTTTTTAAAAATACTTATTTACAGTGCAAAAAAAAAATACTATTTCATAAGGGCAGTGTAGAAAAACGTTGGTACTTAAATCTGGTATTCTCAGATTTTACGTACCACTACGTTTTTCTTCAAACGAAAGTGTCTGCTCTGTGAAATAGTATTTTGTTATTGCTCTATACAACAATAATTCTGCATAATTATCTGCACTTCCTCGCTACCTCTATATGCATTTATTCCTAGTTGATAGGTTATAGACATTAGATAGTCACATTTTTGTTTATATAAAAGCTGTGCTGCTCCTGTTCCAAATTTTTCATCTAAAAAGCTATGAAGCTTTTCTAAATCGCCAAAGTATATAACCTCCGCAAAAAAACCATTCTCTTCTTTTACCGTAAACTTTGCAAACGTTCCCTTGGCTCCTAGTTTTTTACCAGAAATAAACTGGACATCTTTTCTCGCAAAAAGGGGCTTCGGATTGGATATGCCAAAGGGTTCCAAGACTTCAAGCTCTTTTGCCATGGATTTGTCTGCCATAAACAATGGTAGCGGTACATCAATATGAATCTTTGGTATAAAGTCTTCCTCTGTTAAATCCGCCTTTTCATTTAATTTTTCGCGAAGTAAAGGAACATTCTCTTCCTCTAGAGAAAGTCCTGCTGCAAGCTTATGCCCGCCAAACTTCCCTAATAGTTCCTTACACTGGTTCATGGCCTCAAACATATGATAGGCTTCTATGGATCTGCCAGAACCTTTTACGCCCTCTTCTCCCCTAGTTAAAACAAATACTGGTTTATTATATCGTTCCCTAATTCTTCCAGCAATAATTCCCGCTAGGCTTTCATGGCAATCCGGAAGAAAAATAACAAGTACCTTATCTCCTAAGAGCCTCTGCTCTTTTATATAAGCCTCTGCATCTTCAATACCCTTTAGGGTCATGGTCTTTCTACTATCATTAAGCTGTTTTAACTCGCTGGCTATCGATAGAGCATCTTTTTTTTCCGTAGCACCTAAGAGCTCTAGTGCTCTTAAGGCAGTATCTAATCTTCCTGTAGCATTTAGGCACGGCCCGATAATAAATCCAAAATGGTAAGCAGATACCTTTTCTTTTTCCACTCCATTTACTTCCATAAGTGCCTTAATTCCAAGACTTGGCTTTATCCTTAGTCGCTTTAAGCCTTCTTTTACAATAATACGGTTTTCGTCCAAAAGCTCCATAACATCACAGATGGTTGCAATGGCGGCAAATTGAATAAGCTCCTCAAAAACCTCCTGCATGTTCTCTAGAACGTGCATTTCTTCATAAAGCGCCTGGATAACCTTGTAAGCCACCACACCTCCACAAATATTCTTATAAGGGTAGGTACAGCCTTCTTGCTTCGGGTCCACTACTGCCACTGCTGGGGGAAGGATTTCTACTTTTCCGCCGTTTTCTTCCTTATAGGGCACTTCGTGGTGATCGGTTACAATTACGGTC
>JAVBUZ010000238.1:0-5150 GCA_031554725.1 Lachnospiraceae bacterium
TTTGAAATGGCAAAGCCTTTCGTGGAACAGGTTATTACAAAAGACCTTGATTTAAAGAAAATAGCAGAGATGGTTAAGACACGTATTGAAGTATTCCCAGATATTGCAGAGCATATCGACTTCTTTGAAAGTCTACCAGAGTATGATATTGAAATGTATACACACAAAAAGATGAAGACAGATGCGGCATCTTCACTTGAAGTGTTAAAAGAAATTTTACCAATCCTAGAGGAACAAGAAGACTATAGTAATGATGCATTATATCAAACAGTAGTTGATTTTGTGGCAAAGAAGGAATGCAAGAATGGTTATGTAATGTGGCCAATTCGTACAGCAGTTTCTGGAAAGCAAATGACACCTGCTGGCGCTACAGAAATCATGGAAATACTAGGTAAGGAAGAATCTCTTTTACGTATTAAAAAAGGAATTGAAAAGTTAGCAAATGCTTAATTTTTCAGAGCTGAATGAAGCACAGCTAAAGGCACTAAGGCATGAAGATGGTCCAGCCTTAGTGCTAGCTGGTCCGGGAAGTGGAAAGACACATTTAATTGTTAACCGGATACGCTACTTGATAGAATATGCTCAGGTAGCGCCAGCTTCTATATTAGTAATTACATTTACAAAAACCGCCGCGCTTTCTATGCAAAAAAGATTTCTAGATTCTATGGAAGGGCAAGTCTTGCCCGTCAATTTCGGAACATTTCATTCCACATTTTTTCAAATACTAAAAAAATATTATCATTATACTAGTGATGCCCTTTTAAGTAATAGTGAGAAAATGCACTATTTAAAAGACGTAGTTAAAACCACACTTTCTTATGAAAGACAAAAGGATATGAATCTTCAAGAGCTCTTGCATGTTATGAGCACATTTAAAAATGATCTCAACCAAGACATGAAGGGAATAGAATTTCTTGATATAACAAAGGCAGAATTTGAACGTATATTTAGCAGATATCAATTACAAATTAAGCGGGATGGAAGACTTGATTTTGATGATATGGCATTAGCGTGTAAGCGACTTTTTGAAGAAAATCCTTTTGCTTTAAAAGAATATCAGAATTTATATTCATATATATTGATAGATGAATATCAGGATATAAATCCTATCCAAGACTATTTAATAAAGCAGATAGCTGCGCCTTATAATCAAATATTTGCAGTGGGAGATGATGATCAAGCCATTTATAGCTTTCGAAAAAGCTCACCTAAAGTTATGAAACTATTTATGGAGGATTTTGTTGATGCAAAATACTACTTACTGAATGTAAACTATAGGTCAAATCAAGAAATTCTAGATGCTGCAACAAAAGTAATTAGACAGAATAAGGAACGATTTGATAAAGATATAGTGACAGAGAAAGGAAAAGGGGGGAAGGTTACTTGCTTGGAGTATAAGAGCACTCAAGAAGAATATAAGAGTCTTGTAGATAAGGTACTGCTGATGAAAAGGATTTATAACTATGAAGAAATGGCTATTATTGCGAGGAATAATAAAGAGCTGGAGGCTGTTCTAGTAGAACTGGAAGATAGACAGATACCTTATCAAAAAAAAGAAAATACCAGATCTACCTATGAACATTTAGTAATTCAAGAAGTTATGAGTATAATGAAATACTGTGTTGATGCACAAAGAAAAGAACCAGCCATATGGAAAAAGCTAAATGGTACAGAAGTTAAAAAAGAGAAGCTACAGAAGCTGGCACCATATACAGCATTGCACTATTTAAGAAAAGCTTTAGGGTATGAAAAAGAAATAGCGATAAGGGTAGGAAAAAATAAAGAGCAGCTAGATGAATACATAGAAAAATTAGATTTTATGGCAAAAGAAGCAAGAAATTTTTATAAGATAAATGACTGGTTAGAAGCCATGGATAAATATGTGAAGCTACAACAAAGAGCGGATAAACAGGAAACATCAGGAATTCATCTTTTAACAATTCATGGAGCAAAGGGGCTAGAGTTCGAGTATGTATGCTTAATAGATATTAACGAAGGAATTATTCCGGGAAAACAATGCAAAACCAAAGAAGAAGTAGAGGAGGAATGTCGTATGCTATATGTGGGGATGACAAGAGCAAAAAAAGTCTTGGACATTCTTTATAGCTGTGGCACCAAAGAATATCCAAGACTTCCTTCTAGATTTTTAAATCCCTTATTAAAGAAATAATATAATTATTCGCCATCAACAATTTCATCAAATTCTGCACTATCTAAGAATTCGTCAAACGCATCTGCAACAAGTTCATATTCTTCATCGCTTTCAATGAAGCTTAATTCTGGTTCAGCATCAGGATTGCTTTCGTCTTCCTTATAGCCGTAGAACCAAACTTCTCCATCTTCATTTTCTCCCTCTTCATCAAGTGGAAGTAGTACAATATAATCCTTAGCCTGTACAGTAAGAATAGTGATTACAGCGCAGTTAACTTTTTCGCCATCTTCTAACTCAAGTTCAACGGTCATTTCTTCATCTTCAAAATTGTTTGTATCAGTCATTTAAAAACTCCTTTCGTTTTTTCTAATTATAGCTTGTATTATTCCACATAGCAACGATTTTTAGTTTTATTTGTCGAAGAAAAGATGAAGTTAGCGTAGCAAAAGAAATCTTGCTATTGTATAATAAGAAATATATGGAAAGCTATTGAATTTTAAAGCGTGTATAGATGAGGTGACAATGTGAAATTGAATATAAAAAGAGGAAAGATAGAAACTTTAGGGGCAAGTCTTTTGGAAAATGGTGTGAATTTTACATTTGTTAGTGAAATGGAGGAATGTGGCGTTATTCTATACGATAAAGAAAGCGGCGAGGAGACAAGACGTATTTCTTTTCCTGCTGAATATCGTCAAGGAAACATTCATAATATTTGGATTGGCGGATTAAAAGAAAATGAAATAGTATATGCCTTTTATGAAAAGGATAAGGTGGTTGTTGATCCCAAGGCTCCTAGCTATATTGGAAATAAGAAATACGGATGTATCGAAGAGCTAGAAGGAAAAAGAGCAATATTTAGGGCAAACGAATATAATTGGGAAAAGGATAGAAACCCGAGGACCCCCTATTATGAAGTGGTTGCATATTGCCTCCACGTAAGGGGCTTCACGATGCACGCATCCTCTAAGGTTAAAGAAAAGGGTACCTACTTAGGGCTTACAAAGAAGATTCCTTATTTAAGAGATTTGGGCATTACCACCATAGAGTTACAGCCAGCATATGAGTATGATGAGTTGGCTAAAGTAGCACCCGCGGAAAATGGCTATGACTATAGGGCAAAAAAAGAAGAAGCTAAGGTATCAAAACTAAATTACTGGGGATATACGAGTGGATATTATTATAGTCCCAAAAGTAGCTATGCATTTTCTACAGATGCAGTAACAGAATTTAAGGATATGATAAAAGCCTTTCATGAAAATAACATGGAGGTTATTATGCAATTTTATTTCCCTAAAGAAGTATCTGAAAGAGAAGTTTCGGATATCTTACGATTTTGGGTAACACAGTATCATGTAGATGGATTTCACATCAAGGGTGAACGGACTCCCATAGAGCTTATTCGTAAGGACCCATGTTTTGCAAAAACCAAAATATGGTATTATGATTTTGCTATGGAAGAAGAAAAAGCGGTGTCCTATTGTGGAGTTTATAATGACACCTTCAAGTATGATATGCGCCGCTTCCTAAAGGGAGATGAGGGCATGGCTTCCCTTATTATGTCTCATATGAGAAGTAATCCTAAAGGCTTAGGAAAACTAAACTATATAACAAATTATGATGGCTTTACGCTTATGGATTTGGTGTCCTATGATAGAAAGCATAATGAAGATAATAAAGAAGATAATAGAGATGGG
Organism: Lachnospiraceae bacterium; assembly: GCA_031554725.1. GTDB lineage: Bacteria > Bacillota > Clostridia > Lachnospirales > Lachnospiraceae > JAVBUZ01. The sequence goes on from JAVBUZ010000238.1 coordinate 3,847, forward strand.
AACGACTATAATTTCAGCTGGAATTGTGGGGTGGAAGGAAAGAGTCGTAAAAAAGCAATCACATCCCTTAGAATGAAGCAAATAAAGAATGCACTATGTCTATTGTTTTTATCTCAAGCGTCTCCCCTTTTGTTTATGGGAGATGAGTTTGGAAATACACAAAACGGTAATAATAATCCCTATTGTCAGGATAATGAGATTACTTGGATTAATTGGAAAAACTTAGAATCAAATCATGAAATATATGAGTTTACGAAAATGTTAATTAAGCTACGTCAAGAGCATCCGATTTTACACATGGATAGTGAACTTAGACTGATGGATTATATTTCTTGTGGCTATCCAGATTTATCCTACCATGGGCAGGCAGCATGGCGTCCAGAGACAGAATATTATAGTAGACAAATAGGAATGATGTTATGTGGCAAATACAGTAAAGTCAATCGCATAAAGGATGACGATTTTTTCTATATGGGAGTGAATATGCATTGGGAGAAGCATAACTATGCGTTGCCCAAGCTTCCTAAAGGTATGAAATGGGAATTCCTATTTTGCACAGAAAAAGGAGAAAGTATTCAAATAGATGAGCTTGCATCAGAGGTGGTATTGCCTCCTAGAAGTGTTCTTGTGCTAAATGCAAAAGCATAATTTGAAAACATGAAGGATTAGAAAAGAATGAAGGCTTTTAAACATTTTAAAACAATTACGTACCATAAATGGCTTGTACTTAAGGGCTGCTTTGCAGTAGGACTCTATAAACAGGGTATCCTACATGATTTATCGAAATATAGCTTTACAGAATTTGGTGTAGGCGCAAAATATTTTCAAGGGGATAGGAGTCCTAACAATGCAGAAAGAGAGGCCTTAGGGTACTCTTTAGCATGGCTACACCATAAAGGTAGAAATAAACACCATTATGAATATTGGATTGATTATTCCACCCGTGATATAGAAGGAGGTATGGTGCCAGTTCCTATGCCGGATAGATATATAGTGGAAATGCTGATTGATAGAATCGCTGCAAGTAAAGTGTATTTGGGAAAGGAATATACAGATAATGCTCCCCTTAAGTATTACGAAAATGGTAAAACTTTGCCTGTAATGCATGAATATACGAGAAAAATGCTTGAAACATTACTGCAAAATTTAGCGGGGAAGGGAGAAAAAGAAACTTTTAAATATATTAAAAGGCAGATATTGTAAGTCACAAATTATCATGAACAGAATAAAATACAATAAACACAAATAAAAAGTGAGATGGAATTTAAAATGAATTGTTGGTTAATTGTATTTTTCCTACTATG